>CAJOPP010000154.1 GCA_905236365.1 uncultured Lachnospiraceae bacterium | reverse complement strand
TGAGAAAACAGCGAGACAAAGACGAGCTGTTACAATGAGCCATGCGTTCGCTTAAGCTGGCTTAAAAGCGAACATATGGCGAATGAGGAATTAAAATGAATAGAAGGGAAAGAAACATGGATAAGTTATTGTTAGTAGATGGACATAGTATATTAAACAGGGCATTTTACGGGTTGCCAGATCTGACAAATTCAAAAGGAGAACATACAAATGCGATTTTAGGATTTATTAATATTATTTTTAAAATCATCGAAGAGGAAAAGCCAACTCATTTAGCAGTTGCGTTTGATGTCCATCAGAAAACATTCCGGCATGAAATGTTCGAAGATTATAAAGGAACAAGAAAAGGAATGCCGGATGAGTTGCGAAGCCAGGTTCCTATTATGAAGGAAGTTTTAAAGGCGATGCAGGTTACGGTAATAGAATGTCCCGGATATGAAGCAGATGACATCATTGGTACTCTTTCTCGCAAGGGCGAGGAAGCTGGTATGGAAGTATCGGTATTATCGGGAGATAGAGATCTTTTGCAGCTTGCAACGGATAAGGTGTTGATCAAAATCCCTAAGACAAAGGGAGGACAGACAACGGTGGAGAATTATCATGCACAGGAGGTTCAGGCTCTATATGGGGTTACACCTACAGAATTTATTGATATGAAAGGACTGATGGGTGATACGTCTGATAATATTCCCGGTGTACCCGGAATTGGAGAAAAAACGGCATCCAAGATCATAGCAACCTATCATACGATTGAGGCAGCTTATGAGCATATTGATGAGATCAAACCCAAAAAAGCAATGGAAAATCTCGCAGCATATTATGACCAGGCAATTATGAGTAAAGTGCTTGCCACTATTAAATTAGATGCTCCGATTTCTATTGATTTTGATACTATGAAATTTGGAAATTTGTTTACAAGAGAAGCTTATGACTATGTGAAAAATCTGGAATTAAAAAGTCTTTTAAAATATTTTGAAGTGCCGGAAGATATTACTCCTATCCGGTTTGAGACAGGAATCATTACTGATTTAGGAGAAATGGAAATCTATTTTGATACGCTGAAAACTTGTGAACAAATTGGTGTATTCGTACTGTTTGAGGACGAAGAGTTTTTAGGGATTGGCATTGCAAAAGAGAAGGACAAAGCGGATTTTATTGTATGTTCAATGTTTATTACGCAGGAGCTGATTGTGTCCCGTTTTATGGAGGTATATGAGAATCAGCCGTCTATGAAAGTAATTACCCATGATTTAAAGGCGTTACTAAAGATTTTTCCGTTGGAATCTGATGGAAGGGTGGAAGATACATCGGTAGCAGCTTATTTGCTAAATCCGATTAAGGACAGTTATGGATATGATGACATTGCAAGAGATTATTTATCGATGACGATTCCGTCCAAAAAAGAATTGCTGGAAAAAAGAAAGCTGTCTGCATTGGTCTTAGAAGAGGAAGCGGTTTCTAATTATTTGGCATATGAAACCTGTATTCCGCTTATGGGCTGGGATAAACTATGGGATGAATTACAAAACATGGAGATACAGTTGCTGTATAAAGAAATTGAATTGCCGACCGTATATGTATTAGCACATATGGAAAAAGCAGGAATCCGTGTGGATGGAGAGGCTTTGAAAGACTATGGTGAAATGTTGGGGGAAAAAGTAAAAACATTAGAAGCAGCCATATATAAAGAAGCCGGAACAGAATTTAATATTAATTCTCCAAAACAATTAGGAGAGATTTTGTTTGATAAATTATGTCTTCCTGGGGCAAAAAAAACGAAAACGGGTTATTCTACCAATGTGGATGTATTGAATAAATTAAAAAATGATTATCCGATTGTGGCAGATGTTTTGGAGTATCGTCAGGTTGCAAAATTGAAGTCGACTTACGCAGATGGATTATCTGTTTTTATCAGGGAAGATGGAAGGATTCATGGTACTTTTAATCAGACGATTACAGCTACCGGCAGAATTAGTTCGACGGAGCCAAATCTGCAGAATATTCCAATGCGGACGGATTTGGGGAGACGGATTAGGAAAGTTTTTATTCCTAAAGAAGACTATGTTTTTGTCGATGCGGATTATTCGCAGATTGAACTAAGGGTATTGGCGCATTTTTCAGAGGATGAGAAGTTGATTGCTGCTTATAATGAGAATCAGGATATTCACGCCTTGACAGCTTCTCAGGTATTTGGTGTACCAATAGATGAAGTAGATGATCTGATGAGACGGAATGCAAAGGCTGTTAATTTTGGTATTGTTTATGGCATTAGTGCTTTTGGACTTTCAGAAGATCTGAATATATCCAAAAAGGAAGCAGCAGATTATATTGACAGCTATTTTGCCACATATCCGGGTGTAAAGAAATTCTTAGAGGGCACGGTATCAACTGCAAAGGAAACTGGAATGACCCGTACCATGTTTGGAAGAATCAGACAGATTCCGGAACTTAGCTCCTCTAATTTTATGCAGAGAAATTTTGGGGAACGAATTGCAATGAATTCCCCGATTCAGGGAACGGCAGCAGATATCATTAAAATTGCCATGATTCGTGTGCATGAAAGATTGAAACGGGAACAAAGAAAGTCATCTTTGATTTTGCAGATTCATGATGAACTTTTGATAGAAACGCACAAAGATGAAATTGACATTGTAAAAGAGATTCTCATTGAAGAAATGATGAATGCAGCAAATTTACTTGTACCTTTGAGTGTAAGTGTAAGCGTTGGGGACACTTGGTATGAAGCAAAATAATAATTCAGTATACTAATATCATTAGAGTGGGAAATGGGGACAGGATGAAGATAATAGGAATTACAGGTGGAATTGGAACTGGAAAGAGTACGTTGCTTAATTTTCTGCAGAATGAATATGGTGCTTACAGTATAGAGGCAGACAAACTGGCACATGAGTTGATGTTGCCGGGAAATATGGCGTATGGACAGATTGTGCAGACATTTGGAAGAGAAATTTTGAAAAACGATTATACGATTGATAGAGAAAAACTTGGAAATTTAGTTTTTCAAAATGAAGAGAAGTTAGAGTTGCTGAATGGAATTGTTCATCCTGCGGTAAAACAGTATATTTTGCAGGATATTGATGAACAAAAAAATAAGGGGATTGCTTATTATATAATTGAAGCGGCTTTGTTGATAGAAGACGGATACAAGGAAATCTGCGATGAATTGTGGTATGTCTATGTGAAGAAAGAAGAACGGATCAATCGATTGCTTCGTGGGAGAGGCGGCAGTCGTGAAAAGTGGGAGCGAGTGATGAAAAATCAGGCTTCAGAAGAATATTACCGCATGCATTGCGATGTGATCATCGACAATGGAAAAGGGTTGGAAGAGACCGCAAAGATCATAAATGAATTATTGTGTTCAAATCAATAATGTGTTACTATTATACATAGTAGTTATGTTA
>CAJOPP010000153.1 GCA_905236365.1 uncultured Lachnospiraceae bacterium | reverse complement strand
TTTCTGAAAGAAACTTCTCAGAATCGCCATATACAGTGCAATAGAAAACAATGTCCTCCGCTAAGTTTTTATAATCATCCCGCTTCATGGCTTCCGGACCAAAAAGGTCAGCAAATTTGGCATAGTTGGACAAAGTGCATTTGTTCAGATCATCAATACCCGACAACTGATCGATACTTTCCAGCAGTCCTCTGCCTCTTAAATACTTAGCAATTTTTTCTTTAGTCACCGGTTTCCCGGTAATAAAAAGCTCATTATAGATGTCCTGCTTTAATTCAACAGGGATGCGTTCCCCATCAATCGCTATCACATTGATCTGATTAAGCACCATATATCTCTCATATAGCAAGGATGATTTTGGCAACACGGGTTCTCCGGAAATGTAAGTACATCTCCGAATCAAGCGCTGAATAAATCTTTCTGATGTTGCTTTCATATCAATTTTGGAATCGATATTCCAAGGGCGAACACTTCCCTCTTCCGTTCTTTTTACCCAGCCATTTCCTCCATCCTTTTCGCTGCTTTCTGTTGTCGGGCCGATATAATAAGGAACCTTAAACGAGAAGATCTCTAATATCTGTTCACTGACTGTAAGTTCACAATCTTCCGTCTTCTCCTTCAGGAAGGGGAGATACTGCTCTGCATTAGAAAGGATTGCCTTGAGTTCTTTATAGTGTGCCTGATAAGGGATTATGCCGTTTGAACCAGTGAGCTGTTTGGGCATAAATGTGCCTGTTGAAACATCTTCCAAAATGGCGTTTTTCTGCTTTGAGTCCGGCACTGATTCAAGAATCTTTTTGACCTCCTTATAGAAGTCTTCCTGTTTGTGATCGCCAATTCTTCTTGTCTTTTCCCCGGAATTATTAGAACAAACATAATCACCGTATGTTCCCTTTTCATCAGATCGGAACATGTGATCATATTCCTCTGAAGAAAGATTTTTCCGAATCAATTTTTTGAGCATCTTTAAATCAGATTTATGCTTTTCATAGGATGCGACCCTAGATTCCGAAAGATACTTATATCCTTTAATGACACTGTTCCATGCACATGAATCGTAAATCTGTTTCATCAATGAGATGATTTCAAATAAATCTTCACCTAGCTTACTCTCAATATCAGATGCTTTTTCTTCATAAAGCGCATCTGAAAAGTCCACTTCTATCTTCTCTTCGGCCTCCAGATCAAACATCTTTCTGGCATCAGTTTTTAGCCCACAGATTGCCCTTATAATCTCTGTGCTCTGCTTATCTTTCTTTGTTATCCCTAAATATTCGGATAAAAGAGCAGCTTTAACAGAGCGTGATTTTTTGGTATCACACATGATTTCCTCAAATCGCGCTTCTTCAATAGTTTCCGGAAAACTGCTTTCTGTTTCATCTGCCAATGCATTGCGAAACTGTATATATAGTTCAGCAATATTTATATCCGTGTCATCCGTGCTCAGACTTTCATTAAGGAAATGTCCCCTATGCTTGAAAATATTCAGAACTGCAAGATACACAAGACGGACATCATGAGGTTCTTTATTATTGATCAGATCCATGATCAAATGAAAAACTGTAGGATATTTCTTATAATAGTCCTTGTCTGTAAAATCCGAATCATTAAACAGAACGTTCTTTCCTTTAAGCCCATCCGACTTATCCTTTTCAAGGAAAAAGCTGTTGTCCATTCGAGTATAAAAATCCGGATCAACCTTATCGATCTCGTCTTTAAAATAATCCCTGAGCAAGCCAATACGCACCTGTGCTCTTTGCTTTCTTCGTCTGGAAGTTCGGTAACTACGCCTGTCTGCTGCTGGTTTTGCTTCATCAAACTCACGAATCCCCCACATATCTTTGCCTTTAGCACGCATCAGGTTATATTCTGTATCAGTTACGGCCCAGCCAATAGAATTAGTTCCCATATCAAGGCCAAGATAGTATTCCATTTCTTTCACTTTTGCTGACCTC
Source organism: uncultured Lachnospiraceae bacterium (assembly GCA_905236365.1). Classification (GTDB taxonomy): domain Bacteria; phylum Bacillota; class Clostridia; order Lachnospirales; family Lachnospiraceae; genus CAG-590. The sequence continues at coordinate 130 of CAJOPP010000153.1, read as the reverse complement.
CATAAATCTTGACAACTCTCCTGTTACATGATAAATTGAAGGGGAATTAACAAGGCGAGTTCAAATAAGGTTTCCTTTTTGGAAAAGCCGACATCTTAGCTGCATGGTGCAGCATTAATCCGACTCATGT
>CAJOPP010000152.1 GCA_905236365.1 uncultured Lachnospiraceae bacterium | reverse complement strand
TGCCGGTACACAGAAAAATGCCAAAAAAATAGAAAATGAGCTGCAATACTTGAATGAATACGGAGCAAGACTTCGGCAAGAATTTGGCCTGGAATGTCTGGAATTGGAATATGGTCCAGGATTGATGGTTTCTTATTTTGAAAATGCCGGCGTAAAGGAACAGGAAGCAGCAGATGCAGTTAGTCAGTTGGATAGACTTAAGGAATTATTGGAGAAAATGACTGCTTACGACCACATTTCCATCGAGCTTGGACGATTCTTAACAGCAGAATGTGGATACTATATGACTAAGGTGATGGATAGGAAGCAGACGGACGGAGCCGGATTTGCCATCGTGGATGGAGGAATTCACCAGATCAACTACTATGGACAGATGATGGGAATGAAAAAACCATATATGCAAATACTTCAAGGCAGAGAAACGGAAGAAGGTAGCGGTGTCAGTCATGCAACAGAGAAATGGACAATATGCGGCTCTCTTTGTACAATCAATGATGTATTGGTCAGACAGGTCGAGATTGCACCTTTTAATATTGGAGATATTTTTGTTTTTGAACGTTGTGGTGCCTATTCTGTAACGGAGGGTATGGCAATGTTTCTTAGCCGGGAGTTGCCACAGGTACTTCTTGTGGATAACGACGGCACAATAGAGGTAATGAGAAAAAAAACACAGATTAACACATGGAATGGAAGAATGGAGGAAAAATAACATGGAACAATTAATTGAGATTTTAGAGGAGCTTTTACCTGGAGAAGATGTTGAAAACTGCACGACGTTGATTGATGATCATATACTGGATTCTTTTGGAATTCTCTCTTTGGTATCAGAAATTGAGGATGCATTTGAAGTGGAGGTCTCACCGGCAGAATTGATTCCGGAGAACTTTAATTCGGCAGCTGCACTGTGGGAGATGATCAGCAGATTGAAGGAGGAGGAATAGGTGGAATATCATTTACTGACCTATAGTCTCCTGTTTTTACCAGTTGTGATTCTGCTGTATCAGTTGACACCGGCGAAGTTGCGATGGCTGTTTCTGCTTATAGTGGATTATGTATTTTTCTTTTTGATCAGTAAAGGCTTGATCATCTTTTTGTTTGTGGCTACCCTAGCTACTTACGGAACGGGCAGATGGCTTGCTTATGTGACTGAGCATGCGACCGTAAAAGGAAAAGCACTCACAAAGAAAAAAAGAATGGTGCTTGCAACAGGAATTACGATTACATTGGGAATGTTAATTGTATTCAAATATTTACGGGTGTTTGGAATTGCAACAACACTTGTTGCCCCAATCGGAATCTCTTACTATACGTTGCAGACGATTTCATATATGACAGATGTCTATCGGGGTACGGTGAAGGCAGAACGTAATCTGGCAAAGGTTGCGTTATATTTGAGCTTTTTTCCACAGATTATGGAAGGTCCAATCAGCCGTTTTTCGGAGACTGCAGAAGCACTGTTTGCGGGAAAAGGAATCGAATACAAGAATCTTGTATTTGGATATCAGAGGATTTTGTGGGGATTGTTTAAAAAAATGATGGTAGCAGACCGGTTGGCTCCTGTGGTATATAAAGTATTCAGCAAACCTGAAGCATGCGATGGTGCTGAAGTTGCAGTTGGTGCGGTCTGTTTTACCCTGCAGCTTTATACAGAGTTTTCCGGTTGTATGGATATCATTATGGGAAGCGGGGAAATCTTCGGAATTACGCTTCCGGAGAATTTCAGACAACCTTTTTTTGCGGAGAATGCGTCGGATTTCTGGCGAAGATGGCATATCACATTAGGAACATGGCTAAAGGATTATGTCTTTTATCCGATATCTTTGGCGAAACCGGTGAAGAACATAGCAAAAAAGGTAAAGAAGGGATTTGGAATCAATGTCAGCAAATTTGTAGCACCTACAATTGCTTTGTTTTTTGTATGGCTTTCTAATGGAATCTGGCATGGTGCAGGATGGACCTATCTGTTTTATGGCATGTATTATTTTGTTCTGATCTTTTTGGAGAATATCACCGAAGCACCGTTAAAGCAATGGATTGAGAAACGTAACCTTCACACAGATCGATTTGGCTGGAAAATCCTGCGGGGAATCAAGTTGTTCATTATTGTTAATATTGGAGAGATGTTCTTCCGTGCAAGTTCAGTTTCACAGGGATTTGCCATGTTGAAGAATATTTGTTTGAATTTTCACGTTCGAAGCCTTGATGTTACGGGGTTAGGAACTGACCATTATGAAATACTTGTTGTGATGATGGCAATTCTGATCGTGTTTGTTGTGGATGTTCTTCATGAAAAGGGGATTTCCATTCGGGAACGAATTGCGTCTTATCACATGCCGGTCCGGTGGTGTGTGTGGTATGCATTAATTCTGTGTATTGTGATACTCGGTGCGTACGGAGCCGGTTATACATTTGTGGATATGATTTATGCAGCATATTGATAAATTGTAACTGTTATTGTAACTGTTCGGGTAGCATCTCGCATTAACTGCGAGATGTGTACGAAAATGTACATCTCAGATAGAGA
>CAJOPP010000151.1 GCA_905236365.1 uncultured Lachnospiraceae bacterium | reverse complement strand
TTTAAAAAACGTAAATGATTTGATTCAGGCCGGAGTACCCGCAGATGATATAACATGGATGGTTGTATCAGCAGGTTATTCGGAACATGATTTGATCAATTTTGCACAGACTGCCGAAAATCTAAGTATTAATTATTTGGAGATATCTGAAAAGGTGGATATGATAAATTATATTAATGAAAAGGATGGCGGAATGACTAGAACAGAGAATCCCATAACATATATGAGCTTTTTCTGTCATGGACAGAGTCCAACATATTCTGATTCTATTGAAAATCAGCTCTCTTTTTCATATCATGTTAGTTCATTGAGTGATGAAAAGAGACTCAAGATTGATTTCACACAGAGTGATATAGAAAAACTTAATGCTCTTGCTTTTGACGAAACAATAACCTATTTCTATTCATGTAATGCTGGAACCAAAGACCCAGATGGTAAGAGCTTTGCACAAACTTGGACGAACAAAACAGGTGGGACGTCCTATGGTATCGAAAATGGTAGAACATTGTATGCAATGATTAACGTCGCATCAGATTGGGGGTTGTATGGCGGCCACATCTGTTCTGCACCCATGGAAATCTGGAACATGTTAATGAATACAGATCTTTGGAAAGAAAAGCAAATCCGAAAAATAGACAGAAAAGTAAGAGGTTATTCAGAATATGGTTCATTAAATTACCCGGGGTTAGTGTCTTGGGCTGGTGATATGGATGTGCTATGGAAGAAGTTGACAAAAGGGGTTCATAGGGGGTGGATGCAATATGTTCCCGAAGATTGCGAGGAGGATTAGTATGAAGCGAGGAGTGATAATAGTAACAATTATTAGCGTAATTTTTTTGATAGTAGCAGGTTTCCATATTTGGACGCTGAGGTATTATCGGTACAATAAATATAACGTTTATGCTAAAAATGCCGTTATGGAAATGTTGTCGGTCAAATATCAAACGCGATTTAAGATTCTTTCTGTAGATTACGAGATGATTGAAAAAAGGGTCGGGGGAGCAAGGTTTATCCACATTTGGACTTATCATCTGTGTGATGAGGAAGGAAGAGAGTTTGATGCCTTTAAATGTGGATATGGAGTAGAAGGAAAAGGCGATGGTTGCCTTTATGCAGATGATTATTATAACTACCGTACGGATACTTATGGCCAGATTCGAATCGAGGAATGCCTGAATGAAAAATATGACCTAACAAGGTTTCGGTGCAGTAAAGATATTAGTAATCAGGAAACCGATGATTATCATTTCATTTGCACTGGTGAGAATGCAGAGATGATTGCGGATATGATTACAGATATCGTATTTGAGGAAATCACTTTTTGTTCTGAAGGTGGAATTATATGCTCGGTTTCGGACGAATCGGGCAATGAGATATTAAGTATTTCTCAAGGAGAGATAAAATCAATATTTAAAAAAGAGAGTTTGGAGATGACATATGACAATGTTCAGAATTATATAATGGATGTACTGTCAACGCGGGAAGAATAGTGCATTAAATGGTTCGAGGAGGACTTTTGTGATGAATAAAAAGATTATGCGGATCGCCAAGATGGAGTAGAAGTGTCATCTGAAGATATAGCTTTTCGTGCCATAAATAATGGATTATTAGGACTCGCTGCAGGTTTTTTGGGTGGAAACGGTGTGCAGTACGATACGCATATGACAACGTATGTAACAAATATCTTTTTCGACGGAAAAGTGATTGGGGGTGTAATGCAAAAAACCGTTTGGACAGCAGTGGGGAAATATGGACCTCCCATTATTGGAAAGGAACTGTTAAAAGGATTTGTAAAAGGAGCAATTCCTTCGTCTGAATATGCTATATATGAAATATTACATTATTATTTTAAAAGGAAACTGGAGAGTGGAGAATGCACGGAATAGGTGAGGTTTTATGGCCAAGTATTTTGATTTGGATATTAATTATAATGTCTGAGTTGGTTTCTGATAATTCCAAAGAATATGTCGAAAATAAGTTTTTGTATTATTTTACCTGGCTCTGGCATTTTGGAAGAGAGATAAATGTTGCAAGTTTATTTTGTGGAATTGGAATTCAGATTAATTTGATCGTTTTTTTCTCCCAGCTAGCCTTTGCCGCACCTAAAGAGATGAGTGTTATCAGAATAATATATATGATAACTTTGTTGGAAGTTTTTCTGGCTGGTATTGTTTTGGGCGTGATAAATGAGGCTGTTTGTTGTCATGAACGAATTAAGAAAGCAGTAGCGTATGGTTTTTCGCTGATATTATTACTTGGCCTTGTATCCTTTGGCTTTTTATATTCACTTGTTTTTGAGAAAGCAGCTATTCGGTGTTTGACTTCAATATGTATAGTCTTTTTAGAATTAATTGGAGGTATCATATACATTCTTTACAGTTTAAAAAATGAGAATGCAATGTACTGTGATAATGCTCAAAATATCGGGATGAATCAGATGCATCGAGTGTATTACTTTCGGGAAACGGTGGATATTCGTGAGGAACATCGAGTAATAGAAAGTGCCGGACATCATGTAAAATACGAATATGTTTACACAACATCGAAGAAGGTGAAAACACCATCCAAACTGGTTGTTTTTATGCCAGAAGCTTACGGTATTTCTCAGGATGTAGATGGAAATATATATGACTATTACAAGCAGAAAGGCTGGAAACTAATTTCCAATATGGGCGCTTATCAGGAGTTGTCAGATTGTTTGGTAAGAGAAGGTTACGCTACCATTCGCTGTCAGCGAGTGAAGGAACGAAAGTTATTGAAACAGATTCGGGTATCATCTGTGGATATTTTTACAGAGGTTCCTGAATTTCGAGAGTTTGCAGGCGAAATATATGTATTGGCACATGGTATGACCTGGATTGGAGCGAAAGAACTGCAGGAAAAGAAGAAAATTGCAGGTCTGATTTCGCTTTGTGGAACTGACATGCCGCAAAAGGATAAGAAGATATGTGAGGAACAATATGAGTCTGTGATAGATGATTTTATACATTTGGCAACCCAAATACCTGTTTTCGCAGGATATGTTGAATATGATCCTTACAGTAACAGGCAAATGATTGAAGAAATCAAAAGAAGAACAGATGCAAAAATAGCGTATCATTATTTCAGCGGAACAGATTTTTCTTTGCGCCATAATAAGGGAGAGCGGAGAAAGGGTGTTACAGTATGGAGACAAAAGTCTGGTAAAAGAACCGAACCGCTGAACTCGGAGGTTGCTGATTCTATAATTAATTGGCTAAATGGGGAGAATAAATAATATGAATTGGATTAAATTGATTATTTCTTTAATATTTGTTATTTTAGGCGTGTTTTTATTACGCTATGGGAAAAAATGCAAACAAGTCCGTGAGGATTTGGCGGCACAAGCAGAGTTTTATTCCGGAGAGACAAGTGATAGATGGAGGTATGGAAAAGTTTGTTTTATTCTAGGGGTACTGTTGTTGGCTATTATGGTGATCCTAGACTTGGACATGGCTGGTTTGGTGATATTAATTCTTACGATAATAGGGATGTATGGTTTTGCTTTTGGGATGTGGAGAAGATATAAAGTGGTCTTTGCGTATGTAAAAGATGGAAATCTTTTCTTGTATGGTAAGAAGGAATGGCGTTCCATTCCTTTAAAGGAATTAGGCGGGATAGCTCCCTGGCCGGGTAATATTGCATTCACAATTGTGGATGATCAGAATGAGAAGTTGTTTGATGTTTATGCCCGATTTGAAAACGCGCAACCTTTTTTAAATCAATTATTAGAGGCAATTCAGTCCGAATAAACGTGTAGGTTGTAAAATTTGATTCGGAGTACTGGCTCACCTTAGAAGAGGCCTTGTGTAGGAAATGGGATCAGAGAGGATACCATCTGGCGTATAACTAAACCAAGGGAAGGTACAGCCTTTCGGTTACACAGGCTACCGGCATGATAAGATCTCCGGTACCTACTTCACCCAAGCGAGAGAATACCTGGCAGGGGAAGGCAGGTTTGGCGGGGAGGATCTCATAAAGGGAAGTGTTGCAAGTAAAATTGCAAATGTAGCACTGAATGAATCATTGAAGAAGGGGATTGCCATAACGGCAACTGTTTTAGGAGAAGCAACACTAAACTCTGGGCTGGCAATGGCAAGTAATCTAGTAACGGATCTTATTCTAGATCCAGAAATGGATAAAAAAAGATACTATTTCAGATTTAAAAGCAACGGGTCTTTCAGCTTTACTTATTTCTATCCCATTTGGTTATGCTAGATATACATTGGGTGATAAATTAGCCAAAGCACTGGAACGAGCACGTAATAGAGTGGCATATGATCGTTTGGGTGCAAGTTCATACTACGATCAATCCATGGGAATTGGATATGCGGCTATTAGTAATTGCTCAAATTAAAAGTGAGGACAAATAGCAATGAAAAGATTATTATTGGTGCTTGGTTTTTTGGCATGTATGTTATGGATGAACAAGATGACAACGCTGGGCTTTGTGAGGGAAAAGAGAAAAGTAAGATATCGATCCAATTTTACTAAAGTCTTGTGTGGATTTACGGTTTGGATTGAAGAAGTTGACATCCTTATCTTGTTTCTGAACATTTGTAATGTGATACTGTTTCTGAGTGCAATAATTATAAAAAGATCTGATGAGATTTTTACGGATGGGAGAGTGGTTTGCTATTATTTAATTCAGTTATTAGCCCCAATGTTGCTTATTTGGCCACTGTCGAAAGAACAGAAAAATCAGATTAATATTCGTGAAACCGTCGATTTGCAAGAAAAGAGAGGAATACTAACAGTTGGTGCTAATCAGACACCCTTTCAATATGTTTTCACATCTTCAAAAAGAATGGAAGCGCCTAAGAAACTGATTATTTTTGTCCCAGATTCCTATAATAACATTACATTGGACGCAGAAGGAAACATTTCCAAATATGGCGCAAAAGAAGGATGGAAAAAGACTTATAACATGGGCGAATATGAAGAATTATCTGACGCGCTTGTGCGCGCAGGATTTGCCACGGTCCGTTTTGCCAGAGAAAAAGGCGAAAAGGATTTGGTAATGGATTTTGTTACAAAAAAAGAGATTATAGATACATATTTGATCAGGGAACCATTTGAGGGTGCAATCTAC
>CAJOPP010000150.1 GCA_905236365.1 uncultured Lachnospiraceae bacterium | reverse complement strand
GACGGAGATTGAACCCCGCCTGAGACAAGTTTCCTGCCCCCGCCTACGCTTTGCTTAGAGGCGGGGGGCATCTCTGTCTGAGATATACTATACAATTAAACGCCAACTCCCCTTATAAGTGAGGGGAAGTTGACGTTTCAAAAATACTCCGTAAAAGAAATTCAATAAATAAATCAAAAATATGTTAAACCGGATATACTCCGTTTTCTGTATCTGCTACACCAGCATCCACTTTTGTCTGCTGTGCTTCTCTGTATTTGAAAAAGTCGGTCGCAACCTGTGGGAATAATGCATAAGATAATACATCCTCATCCTGCTGCTTATACTGAGCCATCTCCTTCTCTAATTTTTCAAGCTGTGGCTCAAGATCATCAGCCGGACGATGAGTAATCGGCTTATCCATTCCCAATGCATCCAATGCCTTCTTCTGAACTTCCGGATTGACAGGTTTTACAGTCTGACCGTACTTACCAACCAATAAATCACGGGATTCTTTGGTCATCTGTTTGTAACGCTCACCCATAACTACATTTAACACTGCCTGTGTACCAACAATCTGGGAAGAAGGAGTAACAAGCGGAGGCTCACCGAAATCCTTACGAACGCGAGGTACTTCCTCTAACACCGCATCGAACTTATCTTCCTGCTTCATCTCTTTTAACTGAGATACAAGGTTACTTAACATACCACCCGGTACCTGATAAAGCAATGTCTTGATATTAACACCCATTACCTTTGGACTAAGAAGTCCGGACTCTATCCATTCCTCACGCATTGGACGGAAATAATCAGCAATCTCTGCAAGCAATGTCTGATCGAATCCAGGATCATAAGGTGTCCCTTCAAATGCTTTTGCCATAACCTCTGTTGCCGGCTGGGAAGTACCCATAGCCAGTGGGGACATCGCAGTATCAATAATATCACAACCAGCTTCTACGGCTTTCATATAAGTCATCGCAGCCACACCGGATGTATAGTGAGTATGAAGCTGAATTGGAAGATCTGTTCCATCTTTCAGTGCCTGTACCAACTCCGTTGCTGCAGTCGGAACCAGCAGACCGGCCATATCCTTGATACAGATAGAATCTGCACCCATATCTTCAATCTTCTTTGCCATATCTTTCCAGTATTCCATGGTATAAGCATCACCTAATGTATAAGAAAGTGCAACCTGCGCATGACCTTTCTCTTTATTGGCTGCCTTTACTGCAGTCTCTAAATTGCGGATATCATTCAAACAGTCAAAAATACGAATAATATCAATACCATTTGCAATAGACTTCTGAACAAAATACTCTACCACATCATCTGCATACGGACTGTATCCCAAAATATTCTGTCCTCTAAATAACATCTGTAATTTTGTATTTTTAAAACCATCTCTTAATTTGCGCAGTCTCTCCCATGGATCTTCTTTCAAGAAACGAAGTGATGCATCAAAAGTTGCTCCACCCCAGCACTCTACAGAATAATATCCAACCTGATCCATTTTATCAATAATTGGAAGCATCTGCTCTGTCGTCATACGGGTAGCAATCAATGACTGATGTGCATCACGTAAAACGGTCTCGGTAATCTTTACCGGCTTTGCTTTAGGCTTTTCTGTCTGTTGTGACGTTTTTTGTTTTGCCATTTTCTATTCCTCCTATTTCCAGTTCCGTATCAATTCCTTAACAACACATATTCTCCATGATGTTTAAAATACCAAACATATAAGATATGGGCTCCGCTACCTTAATATCCCTTTGGCATTTTAGAACCGATACTGAATTATTCTGTTTTATTTTCAATTCCGTAATCTAATCAAAATACTCCGAAGATTGCCATAAAAGTACCGGCTGCTACAGCTGTACCGATAACACCGGCAACGTTCGGTCCCATTGCATGCATCAACAGGAAGTTCGTAGGATCTGCTTCCGCACCCACCTTCTGTGAAACACGAGCTGCCATCGGAACGGCAGATACACCGGCAGAACCAATCAACGGATTTACCTTTCCATGAGTAGCCCAACACATAATCTTTCCAAATAGTACACCTGCAGCAGTTCCAATAATAAATGCTACCAATCCAAGAACCACAATTTTCAAAGTATCGAGATTCAGGAAAGACTGTGCAGTCGTGGTCGAGCCTACAGAAGTACCAAGTAAGATAACAACAATATACATCAGTGCATTAGAAGCTGTTTCTGTCAGCTGTTTTACCACTCCTGATTCTCTAAACAGATTTCCAAGCATTAACATACCTACCAATGGTGCTGTTGTAGGAAGAATCAATACTACTACAATCGTAACGACAACCGGGAAAAGAATCCTTTCTAACTTAGAAACTGGTCGTAACTGCTCCATCTTGATCTTACGTTCTTTTTCCGTTGTTAATAACTTCATGACTGGCGGCTGGATTACAGGCACCAATGCCATATACGAATAAGCTGCCACTGCAATCGGACCCATCAAAGTACCACCCATTCCAAGCTTACCAGCAAGGAAAATAGAGGTTGGTCCATCTGCACCACCAATAATCGAAATAGCTGCAGCTGCCTTATCACCAAATCCCATCCAAATTGCGAAAAAGTAAGCAGAGTAAATACCAAACTGTGCAGCAGCTCCCAAAAGGAAACTCTTCGGATTCGCGATCAACGGTCCAAAGTCCGTCATAGCACCGACACCCAAAAAGATTAGGGATGGTAAGATACTCCATTCATCTAAGATATAAAAATAGTGAAATAGTCCGCCTTCCGCAATGATACCCGGAAACATGTTAGCAAGTAACATACCAAAGGAAATCGGAACTAATAATAATGGTTCAAAACCAAATTTGATTGCAAGAACCAGGAAGAAACATGCCACAAGAATCATTACAAAGTTACCCCAGTAAAGATTGGCAAATGCAGTCTGTCCTGCCAGATTCTGCAATGTATTCCAAATGTAATCCATCTGTACTGCCTCCTATCTAAAATAATACGACTTGTAAAGCCATTAGTTTAATGAGGCAAGTGTATCGCCAGATTCTACGCTATCACCAACTGCAACGTTAATGTTTGCTATTGTACCGTCTTCCGGAGCAGTAATTTCATTTTCCATCTTCATTGCTTCCAGAATCATAACAACTTCTCCACGTTTTACGGCTTGTCCGGCATTTGCTTTGATCGCAAGAATCTTACCAGGCATTGGAGCTGCAATCTTAACAGAGCCTTCTGCTCCACCAGCTGTTGCTGCCGGAGCCGGAGCTGCAGGTGCTGCTACCGGTGTTGCAGCCGGAGATGCAACCGGTGCTGCGGCCGGTACAGTACCTGCACCTAATTCTTCTACTGCTACATCATATGCGATACCATTTACTGTAATTCTATAATTCTTCATTCTGATATTCCTCCTACTATATTCTCTTTGCTTTTTTGATTGAACGAACGATTAATTTATCACTGCCACCAGAGGCAACATTTGCTGCGACAACTGCCGCTGTGATCACTGCTACAAGTTGTGTATCTTCCATTGGATCTGCAGAAACCGAAGTAACCGGAGCAACCGCACTTACACGCTGCACCTCTTCTTTACTTTCCTTATTCTCATTCTCTGCTTTCTCTTGGGATGATTTGTTAAATAAGTTACCAATCTTAACAATCACTTTTGTCACTCTTTCAAACTGTGCAATAATAAGTGATATGAAGATCAATACACCAAACACTGTTGCCATACCCATTAATGTATTGGATGCTGCCTTTGACATCTTCTCTCCGGTTGTGTACTCCGGAGTCGTTGTAACCTCTGCCAACTTATATGGAGCAGCACTTTCATTGTAAACACTGGAAGGGTCTTTTTCATAGACAAAACGTAATTCCACCACTCTTTGCTCATAAACAGCCTTCAGGGTAACGATTACATTCTTTCCATCCTCTTCTACTTCTGAATACAGTTTGTCTAAAAAATCTAAAACCTTTGCATTTGCATTTTCATCTGTGTTTAACGCTGCTATATCAATCGTAATATTACTGTCAGTGTCTTCAACACCCTCTGCGTCCTGTGCACGATATCCCAAAAATTCACCACATTCTTTTTTGGTCGTATCAAAATTGGAAAGACCGCTTTTATATGCTTCAGTCCCTTCATTTTCAATATAGGCTCTGTTTTTTTCATCAATGTTTTGGAAGGTGTCTGCCCATGCCACACTTGAGAAAACAATGTCATTGTCATCATATTCAAAATCAACTGACTCCTGCCCATTTGAACAAGCGGTCAAAGAAAACAAAACAGTAATCATAGAAAATAGCAAAAATAATTTTTTCATTTTCATATGGTTATCCCCTCTCTATATTGCACCATGCTTTTTGAACGGTCTGTCTTCTCTCTTTGTGTAAAGCATCTCATACGCAGCAATCAGACGTTTTCTTGTAGCCGCACTATCAATAATATCATCTACATAACCACGCTTAGCAGAAGCTTCTGCACTCGACATCTTCCTGGTATACTCTGCCTTTGCTGTATCTACCTTTGTCTTGTCAAATCCGTCCTTTGAAAGCTCATCCGCATATATGATCTTAACTGCCTGTGCAGGATCCATAGTTCCGATTTTTGCTGTCGGCCATGCATATTCGATATCTGCACCAATCGACTTGGAATTCATTGCAAGATATGCACTACCAGTCGCATCTCCAATCACCAGATTCACTTTTGGAACAGTCGCATTTGCAAATGCATAAGTAAGTTTTGCTACCGCTTTCGCAATTCCTGCCTCTTCGGCAATCGTAGCCTTATATCCCTTTACATTAGTCAGGGATAAAACAGGAATACCAAATGCGTCTAAGAAATTTACAAACTCTGCTGCAATATAAGCACCCTTTGTAGATAAAACATCTCCACCATCTTTGACCTGGTTTGCAACGCATCCAACAGTCGTTCCATTCAAGCGGATAAATCCAATCACCATATCTTTTGCATATTCCTTCTTAAGTTCAACAAATACATTGCCATCTGCAATATGTGTAAGAACCGCTCTCGCATCATCTGCAAGACTCTCCAGATTCGGAATTTCACGATTCAGATCATCCACACAATCTGTAAGATTAGAATCATCTTCATTATTGGATGGAAGGAATGTTACAACTTGTCTGATCTTTCCCAAAACTGCCAGGTCATCCTCTAAAACTTCGTCCACCAACGCAGAATTCTGTTCCTGATAAGAAGCATCTGCAGTATCTAATTTCTCTGTGTAATTATTATCTAAGGCATTTGGACTGTTCACAAATAATCTGGCATTGTCTTTCACAAGGAATGTGATATCGGACAAAGCCGGAATAATGGTACTACCACCACCACAAACTCCAAAAACACCTGTAATCTGAGGAATCACTCCGGAAGCAATAGACTGCTTCAGATAAATATTACCAAATGCATTGAGAGAATCGGTTGCTTCCTGCAATCTTAAACCTGCACAATCAATCAGGCCGATTACCGGTGCCCCCATCTTTAATGCCATATCATAAATTTTTGTAATCTTAGCTGCATGCATCTCACCAATGGAACCACCTAAAACGCTGGCGTCCTGACTGTACACATACACTAATCTACCTTCGATCGTACCGTAACCGGTTACGACACCATCTGCTGGTGTTTCATGATTCTGTGTGTTAAAGTCGGTATTTCTAGCAGTTACATAAGCACCAACTTCAACAAAACTTGAGTCATCAAGCAATGAAGCGATTCGATCACTTGCTGACAGCGTAAGTTTATTGCTCATTTTTAGACCTCCGTTAATATTTATTATAAACCAAATTTTAGCCTATTATATTTTATCACTTTTTATTATTATTTCAAGCAAAATTTCACATAAAAAGAGACAATTGTAAACATTTTTTTACAATTGCCCTTTCCTGATTGGTTCTTATTTGTTATTTTCTGCCAATACGTCTCTATTATGAATCAGATAATCCAATAAAGAAACAATTGTAAGAATCAACGCTGCATAAATCAGAATGTCTTCAAACACCGATATCCCGTCTGCCGCTGAAGGAAACAGACTACCTAAATCTGCCAATAATATACAGATCATCACCATTTGTTCTGCAGTCTTGATTTTTCCCCAAATGCCGGCAGCAATCACAATCCCATTATTCGCTGCTACCAGACGGAATCCACTGATAATAAATTCTCTGGCAATGATGGTAATAACGATCCAGCATGGAATTCTCCCAAGGTCAACAAAAGCAATTAACGCAGAACTTACCAAAAGTTTATCTGCCAATGGATCCATAAACTTTCCGAAATTCGTCACAAGATTATATTTTCTCGCAATCTTGCCATCTAACATGTCAGTAAGCGAAGCAATCCCAAAAATTGCAAGTGCAATCCAGTTGCCATAAGGAACTTCATCCCATAGCATAGCTACCAGAAAAAAAGGAATTAAAATTGTTCTTAATATTGTTAGTTTATTCGGTAAATTCATATTCTCTTGCTCCTATCAAATCATATTCATTATAATCCGTAATAATCACATCGATAAAGTCACCGGACAACAATTCTTCCTCTGATGCAACAAAGACACAACCATCGATACCCGGTGCATCCATATACGATCTGCACATATACATGTTCTCTTTATAAAGAAAACCGTCAACAATCACCCTGAGTCGTTTACCTACCATCGTCTCATTCAAATCATAAGACACTTCCTGCTGCAAAGCCATAATCTCATCCTTCCAGAGATTCCTGGTCTCTTCCGGTACCTGATTCTCAAAATTGGCTGCCGGGGTATCCTCTTCCGGAGAATAGGTAAATACACCCAGACGATTGAATTCGATTTCATCCACAAAAGAAAGCATTGCTTCATGTTCTTCTTTTGTTTCCCCCGGAAATCCTGTGATCAACGAAGTTCTCAGCACAATATCCGGTATTTCATTTCGTATATAGGCAATCGTCTTTTTGATATCCTCCTTAGAAGTCCTTCTCCCCATGCGTTTAAGAATCGTGTCTTCACTGTGTTGAATCGGCATATCAATATAATGACAAACTTTCGGATTATCCCGCATTTCTGCAATCAGTTCCTCTGTGATTTCTTCCGGATAACAATAAAGAAGGCGAATCCACTCCAAATCTTCAATCTCTGAGAGTTTGTGAAGTAGTTCCGGTAATCGTTTCTCACCATACAAATCCACACCATACAAAGTTGTCTCCTGTGCAACCAGACAAAGCTCCGTAATTCCATTTTGAACCAGATATTCTGCCTGTTTCACCAAATCTTCCATCGGAACACTCCGATATTTTCCGCGAACTTTCGGAATTATACAATAAGTACAATGCTTATCACAGCCTTCTGCAATTTTGAGATACCCCATATAGGTACCTGACGTAATCACCCTTTTTTCATGACTGGGTGTAAGCCGGTCGACATTATCAAATTGTTCAAACTGCTTACCGGCAAGTACAGAATCCACTGCATCTACAATTGATTCTGTACTTGTAGTCCCCAAAATTGCATCTACTTCCGGAAGTTCTTTCCATATCTCTTCTTTATACCGTTCTGCCAGACATCCCGTAACAATCAATGCTTTCAGCCGTCCTGTCTGCTTCAATTTTCCAAATTCTATAATACTTTCAATGCTTTCTTCTTTTGCATCATGGATAAAGCAGCAGGTATTGATTACAACAACATCTGCTTCCTCTTCTTCATTGGTAATCCCATATCCCTTTGCTTCTAAAAGTCCCAGCATCACTTCACTGTCTACCAGGTTTTTATCACATCCCAGAGACACAAATAAAATCTGAATCATACTATAACTGACTCCTATCTATCGTTTCCTTAACACCTTTTCCAACATATCTCACAAAAGTCAAATTCATCTTCATTTCAATCCGACAAACTTGTTTATATATCTTTGTAATATCTTTCACTAAAGAACACTTAAAATCCAATAGTTTGTTGATAAGGATTTTTTTGCAATGTATCCATATATAATTTACATTTCAGCAGCTTCCACACAATTGTGCATCAACATTGCTATCGTCATCGGACCAACTCCACCCGGCACCGGTGTAATTGCAGAAGCGACCGGTTCTACACTG
>CAJOPP010000149.1 GCA_905236365.1 uncultured Lachnospiraceae bacterium | reverse complement strand
TGCAGATAGCCCTACATGGTAAAACATATAGCATATCCGGCAACTGTGTATTGGCAAATTCTTAAGTAAATGACATTGGTTCACTCGCCAGCCAGTAAGCAGCAGGGATGGCGAGCGAACTGTAAATACAGATTTTGTTTTTCGTTGTAAAAACGGAAGTAAAATGCTAGAATATTGTTGTATGTCTCAAAAAATCGAAAGAAGATAGTTGATTGACGGCATCTATTCAGTTCTGCTGAATAAATACGATTGATGTATGATTAGAGGGCAGAAAGGATGAAAATATTACCGGATTGAAATTAGGAATTGTGCCGGAATGGGAAAATGAATTAAAGAGGAGGAGATATGGTTTGGAATTTCAAGTAGGTGCTGTTCTTCTTGTTGACAATGTCAAATATGATGTAATTGGCAAGGTTGAATATAGAAATCGTGGCGATAACTGTTGCTGGTTTGAATATCGGATGATTTCCAGAAATTCAAGAAAAGAAAAATGGCTCAGTGTCGATGAAATCTACAAGGAATACTCTATTTCAGAAGTTACTCGAAAGATTTCTTATGATGGATATCATATGGTTGATAGTGGAACGGAGGAAGTGGTTCGAGTCTGGGGAGATGTAGATGTGGATGTTGGTGACCAGGCTGAATTCAAAGAGTACGAAGATTCTACAGAAGAGAAAATTATTTCCTCAGAGATCTGGGATGATGGTGAAGAACTATCATGTGGATATTATGTGGATGAAGAGGAGATTCAATTCTGTAGTTATGAAGGTGGACGTTCTCTTGAATCCGGGTCGAATTCCGGTACGAAGATGTTTCGCAATCGCAACAATCTTATTTTAGGAATTTGGATAATCCTGATAGGTTGTTATTATTTGTCAGAATTATTTCCAAAGCAACATTCCATTGAAAAATATTTGAAGCAAAGTAGTCTTTATGAGTATGAGACGTCAATTACCGGCAACCAGAAACAAAAGGCTGATGTGTATCATTCCTGTTTGGACCTGGATACAACGGCGAAGGATATTTTGCAAGGAATCGAAGGGGATACGATAGATGTACAACAAAATACAGAAGAGGAAGATAAGAGTATCGCTATACTGACAAAAAAAGAATATTGTCTGATTTATGTCGCTGAAGATGAGCAGATTCTTATTCAGATTTCTTCAAGAAAATATGCTTATACGACGGATGATGATCCGTATCACGCAAGTGCACATACCCGTCGCTATTATAGACGCTATTATTATTCAAGGGGATATAATTCCGACGCTTCTTCTTATGGCAATTCGTATTCTCCGTATGTGAACTACGATGATACCTATCTGGGCGGAAATGATTTTGATCCATATAGTTCCTATGCCTCCAGTGTAAGGCAGAGTAGTATTGATGCCCGTTCTTCTTCCGGAGGCGGATTAAGCAGTGGAAAGTAACTGAATGAAAAAGGAGGATGTATTAATGAATTTTATATATGACATTTTAGACATAGCAATCTATGCTTGCATTGGCACCATATTAATGTTAGTTGGTAATTTTTTGATTGATTTGATGATTCCCTGTCATTTCCCGACAGAAATTCAGAAGGGAAATAAAGCGGTGGGATGGCTCAGCGCAGGTTCTTTCATTGGAATTGGAATCATTTTGAAAGCGGCAATCAGCTCTCCTTCTGCAGAAGTTGTGCAGGAATCACTTGCAGAGGGCATTGCAGGAAGTGTGATCTATTCCATTACGGGTATTATCTTCTTTATTCTCGGCTATTTTGTTGTGAATCTTTTTAACAGGAAATATAATCTGAACGAAGAGATTGGCAAAGGCAATGCTGCAGCCGGTATTATGGTCTTTGGTATTTTTGTCGGGCTCGCAATAGTGATAAGTGGAGTGATTCTATAATGAAAAATTATAAGTTACTAATGTTGACCACGCTGATCATATCCGGGTGTTCGATTTGCTATGAATTGATTATCAGTGCAGTCAGTTCGTATCTGATGGGTGACAGCACATTACAGTATTCGATTACGATCGGTCTTTATATGTCCGCTATGGGACTCGGGTCCTATCTGTCCAAATTCTTAAAAAAAGATTTGTTTAACTGGTTTGTTCTGGTTGAGATTGGTGTTGGAATTACAGGTGGGTTTAGTTCTCTCATTCTTTTTTTTGCCAATCTTTATCTGGATTCTTACCAGTTGGTAATGTATATGGAGATCATTGTAATTGGTACGTTTGTTGGAGTGGAGATTCCATTGCTTACAAGGATTATTGAAGGGGATGAAGAAAATCTCCGGGTTACATTGTCCTCTATTTTCAGTTTTGATTATATTGGCGGACTCATCGGCTCTATTGCTTTTCCGTTATTGCTTTTGCCACAGCTTGGCTATTTTGCAACGGCTTTTATGATGGGTTCTTTTAACATTTTTGCATCAATGTTGATTATACACAAATATCATAATCGGCTCCGAAAGACTGCAATTTTTAAAATTGTCACGTGGGTTCTTTTTGTCATAATGCTGACAGGCATGTTTTTTTCAGAAAATATTTCTGCTTTTGTTGAAGGTGGTCTATACAGGGATACGGTCATTTTGTCAGAACAGACGAAATATCAAAAGATAGTGATGACGAAGCATAAAGATGATCTGCGTCTGTTTATTGATGGAAATGTACAGTTTTGTTCTTTGGATGAGTATCGTTATCACGAAGCACTCATCCATATTCCAATGTCGAAGGCTGTTAAGAAAGAGAAAGTTCTGGTCTTAGGTGGTGGAGACGGACTTGCGGTCAGAGAATTATTAAAGTACAAAGACACAAAAATTGTTCTGGTTGATCTGGATAAGGGGATGACAGATTTATGCAGTACCAACAAGGATATACGAAAGTTGAATAAAGATGCTCTGTTGGATGATCGCCTGACCATTGTTAATCAGGATGCCTATGAATTTTTAGAGAACAATCAGGAATTATTTGATGTGATTATTGTGGATCTGCCTGATCCGAATAATGAGTCGCTGGCTAAGCTTTATTCCAATATTTTTTATCGGCTATGCAGTAATTCCCTGACGGAAAACGGTATTCTGAATGTACAGTCTATCAGTCCGTATTATGCAACCAAGGCATTCTGGTGCATCAACAAAACATTAGAGAGTGAAGGCTTTTATGTACAACCCTATCATTTGCAGGTGCCTGCTTTTGGTGATTGGGGGTTTAATATGGCTTCCAAAAAAGAATTGGATGATCAGTATGAGATTACGGTAGATACCCAATATTTAAGTGCTGATAACATTATGGCTCTGTTTGCATTTGGAAAAGATGAAATTACAGATCAGGTGGAAATCAATGCCCTGTCAAAACCCAAATTGATACAATACTATTCTGACGCAGTGAGAAACTGGGAGTAATAGATTGAATCCGGTTTATTTTTGACATACCCATACAAATCTCTTATAATAAATCTGTTCTATTTGGAGAGAAGAGACTCTTATAGAAAAGAAATCAAATCGAAACAGCGGGAATCCGGAAAGGAATTACTATATTATGCAAGAACGTGCAATTTTAAAAAACAAAACATACCTTTACCTGACAGAATTCTTTGCGGGAATGTCAGTCATGGCAGTGGAACTTGGAGCAAGCAGACTGTTAGCACCATATTTCAGTTCGTCGCAGATTGTCTGGACAATCATTATTGGAACCATCATGATCGCAATGGCACTGGGAAATATTTATGGCGGACGTTCGGCGGACAAGAATCCGAACCCGGACAAATTATATGGACGGATTATCTTTGCAGCAGTCTGGATTGCAGCTATTCCGGTGGTGGGAAAGTATATTATTATTGGTATTTCGGCACTGCTGATCTTTACCGTTAGCAGCAATTTCCTGATCATTGCAGCCTTTGCAGCCTGTATGATCATATTTGTATTTCCTCTGTTTTTGTTGGGAACGGTCACACCGTCTCTTGTAAAATATACCGTGGACAGTCTGGATGACAACGGAAAAACAGTGGGTGCTCTAAATGCGTCCAACACAATCGGAAGTATTATCGGTACTTTTGTTCCAACGTTTATCAGTATTCCGGCGGTGGGAACTTCGGTTACTTTTCTGATCTTTGCAGGGATTCTGCTTCTGCTTTCGGTGTTATATTTTGTGACTTCAAAGATATTTGTAAAAAAGGTGCCGATAGGACTTTTTCTATTTTTGCTCTGCTGTATTTTTGGTCATGATACCGGTTTTGCGTTTTGGCAGAATGATCTGACTTATGAAGGAGAATCGGTCTATAACTATTTACAGGTATATGAAGACAACGACAGTGTTGTATTGTCCACCAATGTGTTATTCGGTGTGCAGTCTGTTTATAAAAAGGAAAAAGAGCTGACAGGCATGTATTACGATTATGCCATGGCGGCACCTTATATGACAGGAGTCAATGAAAAAGACAATCTCGATGTATTGATTCTTGGCATGGGAACGGGAACTTATGCCACACAATGTACAAGATATTTTGATAACCTGTCGATGGAAGGCGTGGAGATTGATGAGAAGATTACGGATCTCGCAACAAAGTATTTTGAACTGCCGGAGAATATAACAGTGACAACCTATGATGGCAGAGCTTATCTGAATGCCATTGATGAAAAGTATGACCTGATCATGGTGGATGCTTATCAGGATATTACAATACCTTTTCAGATGTCCTCGAAGGAGTTCTTCACATTAGTAAAAGAGCA
Organism: uncultured Lachnospiraceae bacterium; assembly: GCA_905236365.1. Lineage (GTDB taxonomy): Bacteria > Bacillota > Clostridia > Lachnospirales > Lachnospiraceae > CAG-590. The sequence continues at coordinate 361 of CAJOPP010000149.1, read as the reverse complement.
TCTGACGGAAGATGGTGTGATGGTGGTTAATATGAACATGCGGGGAACAGAAGAGGGAAATATCAATCAGTATCTGGCAGATACCATCGCCAGTGTTTTTTCGGAAATCTATACGGTAGATGTATCCGGTTCCACGAATCGGGAGTTGTTTGCCTCTAATCATTCAGATATGATGAAGACATTTTCAAAAAATGTAGAAATGGAAACGGATGAAGAATTGATTGCTATGATGGAGCTGGTGGAGAGTCATTTATCTCCATATGAAGCCGGCGATTATGTTATGACCGATGACAAGGCTCCGGTGGAACTGCTGGGAATGCAGGTCATCGATGAAGTGATTCAAAATGAAGTCAGGTATTAC
>CAJOPP010000148.1 GCA_905236365.1 uncultured Lachnospiraceae bacterium | reverse complement strand
GTCGTTTCAAGGCTACCTGAACAGTTACCTTTTCACTATATATCTGCACTCAGGTCTGACCATCGTTTTTCAAATTCAGAAACAGACATCGGCTTTGCGAAATAATATCCTTGAAACAGGTTACACCCCAATTTGATCATTTTTTCTAACTGTTCCTTAGTCTCCACGCCTTCTGTTATCACCCGTATGGACAACCGGTCTGACATATCAATCACCGTTCCTAATATTTTCTCACTTCGCTTGCTGTTCTCCGTCTCTCTTAGAAACTCCTTGTCAATCTTCAATACATCTGCATTAATATCCTTCAAGAGACTCAAAGAAGAATATCCCTTACCGAAGTCGTCAATCTCAATATCAAATCCCTCATCATGTAATTGATTAATCAACGCAAGTTGTTTTGATTCATCCTGCATTAGTATGGTTTCTGTGATTTCAAGTTTTAATTGCTTCTTATCCAGATTATATTTGCTCAACAACTCATTCACATACGCATGCACATCCATAAAGAAAAAATCCCTTGGCGATATATTGACCGATATATATAAATTCTCTTTGTCAGTGCCTTTCCAATCTGCAAGTGTCTTTGCCGCCTGTTCCCACATGTAGCGATCTAATTCTGTGATCAGTTCTGTCCGTTCCAGCACTTCCAGAAACTCTCCTGGCGAAACAATTGTTCCATCCTTTCGAATCCATCTTACAAGTGCTTCTGCCCCCTTCACTTCTCCGGTATAGAAAACCTGCGGTTGGAGAAACATATGAAATTCCCCGGCTTCCAATGCACGTCTAAAATCTGTAATGATTTGCTGTTCCTTTAGCACCTTTTCCATCAGATAATCATCAAACTCTATTATTCTTCGTTCGTTGCTTCCTTTGATTGTGGATAATGCCAATTGTGCACGATCTACCATAGAAGATACCATCAGGGATTTATCTTCTACAATATAAACACCTCCCTGTATATGAAGATGGAATTGCGAACTGGAAAGCAAATCCGGCAAATCTCGAGACGCAGAGATTGCAAAAGAAGAATCGTAGTGCTCTTTGTAAATACATACCGCAAACAAATCGCCTCGTAAACGGGCACACACTTCTCCCGTCTGACATTTTGATTTGATCACTGCTGCAACATTCAGTAATATTTCATCTCCCTTTTCCTCTCCAAAGAGATCGTTTACCAGTTTGAAGCTTGCAATATCATATACTATAATCACCCAATCCTTCTCCGGTTGTGCTTCCATCTGCTCTCTCACAGTTTGAAAAAAGCCATCCCAATTATGAAGACCAGTAAGTGGATCCACCAGTACTTTCCGATCCGCTCCCACAACCACCTTACCATTACCGATAATTCTCTGATCTATACCCTTTGTCCTGGTAATACACTCCAACACGCACCGCACTAACGCATCATCTCCCAAAGAAATATCTACAGGAACCATCAAAATGTGATAAGTATCTCCATCAAATACTTCTGACTTTTCAATTCTTTTCCCACTTCTACATGCTTTGTAACTTCCACAATTAGCACATCGCTGTTTTTCATTCCATACCTGATAGCACGGACTTCCAATCACCAGATTCCCCTGCTCATCCAATATCCACTCCCTGCATTCTTCCGGATTCACAAGTCGGACCAAATCATACATACCTGACATATGCTTCATTAATGCTATCAGTTCTTCACGCTCATAATACATAATATTCATGTATCTTCTCCTATTATTCTTTTATCCGTTTGCCGCCCATTACTGATTATTTCATTACAAATATTATAGCCAAATCTATTATAAAAATCAATCATTTTAAGCCCTGACAACCGCTGTAAAAGTTACATTGGTTACTGTTCAGACGCAATGTCATTTACTTAAGCCGGACGCTAACGAGTGAACTGTAACGTTACATTGGTTACCATTCAGGGGGTAAGCCATCAAAAAAATTCTACCGGTAACAGCAGGGATAATTCGAATGACTTTTCATTGCCGGTATCACTATTTTTTTTCTTCTTTTCTTATAATGGATATTCTGGTCGAGCGGTGCAGTCTTTTCGGAAAGGGTTCTCTGAAATCCCGAAAAGACTGCACTATTAAAACGTCAAACGAATCGTATATATACATTTGATCATGCACTATGCATTCAAGACTCGCTCGCGAGTCTTGACGCGGGATTTGCGTCAGCTATGCTGACATATTTCATATGCAAATCTCTGTGCATCCTCGCGGAGCGTATATCTCAGGCGGAGATTGAACCCCGCCTGAGACAAGTTTCCTGCCCCCGCCTACGCTTTGCTTAGAGGCGGGGGTCATCTCTGTCTAAGATATACACAATAATGGTTCCATATATTTCCGTGGATGATTACCAACATTCCACATCACCAAATATCTGACTCTCAATCTCCAGAATCTGATGAAACGGTATGCTTGTCCCATCTATCATGACTACAGAACGAGTACATGAATCGACCTTCCTGATTCTTCCCGTCACTTCAATATATGTACCCCCTTCTTTCTTTTCATCCGGCACAAAATGAGTAATCTTTACTTCCGGATGAGTATTCATCTGTTCTGCCAGCATCTGAAATTTTGCATCCAATAATGCTGCACGATTCTCGTCCATCTCAATTTTTTGATTAGTAATCCGCTGTGTCTCTGCGATGGCGTCCTCATAACCATTCAGTGCCGCAAAAGGAGCAAACTGTGCTGCCCGGTTCATTCCATTCATCTGCGGATGGGCAGCAGATACATGATGTGGGAGATATATAATGTCATCATATCTATGTGGATCATTCAGATTAGATTGCATGCCTTTGCTCACTTCTCTTTCTTTTGTATCATTATTTGCGATGTGCTGTACTATGCCTTATGTCCTCCAATTTGCTGATTGCGCTGAATCGTCATGGCTCCTTCCTGCAGATTCATTCCTTTTAGGATGGCATTTTTTCCATATTTTTTCCTGATGTTCAGAATTGCCTTTTGGATGTTTCTTTCCCGTTCCAGTTCCCTCTCTTCCGCTGCACGAGTTGCCTCTAATGCTTCATAATCCGTAAAAAGATCTAACTGTTCAAAGGACTGCCTGCTTTCTCCGGTTGTCGCTGACACTACATGATTGGCTGTAATATTGATTCGTCGTATCAACAGATTCTCATCAACAATACGATCATATAAATCCATCACTGCTTCTATGATCCGCTTTGTGGAAGACGTTCGTGTATCAAGATTGGTCGTTCCATGGGCATGCTTTGGGACCATTCGTCCATAATGATCCATCTTTACCGCTCCTGTATAAGCTCTCCTCTTATCCGGATCCGCTAAATTCTCCACATCATATCCCACTGTCAGCACTACCTGATTCGTCACAAGGCCCTTATCCACCAGATCCAGTACCAGAAGATCTGTCATCTCTCTTGTAATCAGCTTTCCCTTATGAAAATCATAAGGGCTCTGTAGTACCTGCCCGGAACTTAAGCTGTTCGACTCCGGTTTGTATGCTTTGACCTGTTCCATGGCACAAGGTTCCCATCCCCATGCATGATCAATCAACAACTCGGCATTGACCCCAAAAAGTTGGTATAACAGATCTTCATTATAATAATCCCATTTTCCGCCGATGGAACAACGTGCTATATCACCCATTGTATAGAGACCCTTTTCCTGTAACTTCCCGGCATAGCCATTCCCCACTCTCCAAAAATCAGTCAGTGGCTCATGGGTCCATAACTGTTTGCGATAAGACATCTCATCCAGTTCTGCGATACGAACACCATCCTTATCCGCAGGCATATGCTTTGCCACAATATCCATCGCCACTTTGCAGAGATAAAGATTCGTTCCAATCCCTGCTGTAGCGGTAATTCCCGTTGTCTGTAAAATCTCCCGGATCATCTTCATGGCAAGTTCATGCGGCGTCAGCCGGTATGTCTGCAAATAATCCGTCACATCTATAAAAACCTCATCAATGGAATAGACATGTATATCCTCCGGTGCTACATACTTCAGATAAATATTATAAATTCTGGCACTGTACTCGATATACAAAGCCATCCGAGGGGGTGCTGTCACAAAGCTGAGTGCCAGATTGGGATTCTCTTCCAACTCCGGCGCACTGTATGATTCTCCTGACAATTGACCTCCGGGAGCATTCATTCTTCTGGAAGCGTTAATCTCTCTGACTTTCTGAATCACTTCAAAAAGTCTTGCCCTGCCCGGAATCCCATAGGCTTTTAATGATGGGGATACTGCAAGGCAGATGGTCTTCTCCGTTCTGTCGGCATCTGCCACCACCAAATTCGTTGTCAATGGATTCAACTTCCGTTCCTGACATTCTACGGATGCATAGAAAGACTTTAGATCAATTGCAATGTACTTACGTTGTTTTGAATTATCAGACATCTATCTATCCCTCCCTGTAACCGTTCGTACCGCGCAGTGAATTGCCGGTTATACCATCTGCACTCTGCTTCGTTTGATACTAACCGTCTACAATCATCATCTTTATTTCGCCTTCAAAAGAACATTTGTTCGATTACATTATATTACGAAAGAACCATTATGGCAAGTGTTTATTTTTTCCATGTTACTATTCCGCATCTGAACGGTTACAGTTCACTCGGTAGCGTACGTCTGAACCAATGTCATTAACTTTAGACGGGACAGATAAAAAGCGATAATCCGTTCGATAAACTTAAGCTAAACGTAACTCTCCAACATACTAAAATCTCTTCAGAAAGCGGTAGAACGAAAGTTGAACAGTTTATCAAGGAACATATCCATAAACCGGGGTTCCCAGAAGGTGTAACACCTCATACAATGCGCCACAGCTTCGCCTGTCATATGCTGGAGGAAGGCGTCAGCCATACATTTATCCAGCAGCTTTTAGGTCATCGTAATCCTTCTTCCACAGACGTATATCTCCAGATGACTTCAAAAGCTCTGATGGGGATACGCAGTCCTTTTGATACATACAGGGAGGAATGTGATGGCAACAAATAAACTGACAATGCAGGATGTGCTGAAACGGTTCTACCCAGTATATCTGAAAGCTCATGATGTAAATGCTGTCCAGGCAAAAACTGTGTACCATATCATAAACTGCAAAACAGGAGCCTTTGGAGCAAATATTTCACACTGTGAAGCCTGTGGGTATAAGATCTATCATAATAATTCATGCGGTGACCGGTCCTGTCCCATGTGCCAGGCTCTTTCCAATGAAATATGGGTGGATGCACAGAACGAGTATGTACTTGATATAGACTATTACCATGTGGTCATGACATGTCCCTCTGAATTATATCCTTTGATATACAGTAATCAGAAGGAGATGTATGGACTCTTTTTCCATGCGGCAGCTGAAACAATCATGGAGCTGTCGGAAGGTCCCTCTTATATTGGTGCAACACCCGGATTTATCAGCATCTTACACACATGGGGTTCCGACTTAAGCTACCATCCCCACTTGCATCTGCTGTCAACATGTGGAGGTCTTGATACAGACAGGCAGTGGAGACAATCAAAAGACGGCTTCTTTCTTCCCGGAAAAGTTATGGCGAGACTGTTTAAAGGAAAGTTCATGGCTGGTGTGAAAAAGCTTCACGATGAAGGAAAACTGGAATATCATGGACAAGCTGAAAAATTCCGCAACTATTATACTTACAAAGAACTTCTGGATATATGTTACAATAAAGACTGGGTCACAGATATCCGGGAATCATTCGCAGGTGCAAAAACAGTGATGCATTATCTTGGTCGTTATACACACCGTATTGCTATTTCGAACAGCCGTATCCTGCGGATGGATGAAAAAACGGTCACGATCCGTGTAAAAGATTACAAAAACGGAGGAGTATGGAAAGAACTTACTTTAGATAGTATTGAATTTGTACGGAGATTTTTAATGCATATTCCTCCCAAGAGGTTTGTACGGATAAGGCATTATGGACTGCTGAGTAACCGAAATAAGAATTCCAAGATCAGTATCTGCAGAAATCTAATTGGATGTCGTAAGTTTTTGTCGAGGTTCAACCGCTCAGATAAACCTTCAATCATAAAGAAACTATATGTGAAAGATGTTACCATATGTCCCTGCTGTGGTGAGGTCATGAACTTTTATGTAGAACGTAAAGTACGTTATGCAGTAACGTAGAAGCTGAAAAGTAAATATTTTTAAATTTAGTTCCTTTGGGAGCTTATTAAAGTACGTCAAAAATAGATTACTGTTATTGAATATGGTATGTGTTTGATTTTCAAAAAATAAAAACATGATGGGATGAGAACGATACAAACTCCATAATCCGGACGCGACTTTGTTCAATTCGGCAAAACCAAAAGTATGCTTCATAAACTATATTTGTTAAGTTGCACAAATAATATAGCATCGGAACGCTCAGCCTGACTGAGTGAAGATGCATTTTGTTTGTGAAACTTGACGAGCAAAAACGTTCATTGCATACTTTTGACACCCTAATCCTATAAAGTAAGAAAAGCGTTTTACTGTCAAGCAATCGTTGGCACAATTCTTATCACACAAATAATCTTATATAAGATCGCCCGTTCGGGCAGTCTTATTCATTAGCTGCTTAATTATCCTTTATCATGCATGTATGGTTATGTTTCATTCGTCTTGCTATTATGCTCCATACATGATTTTCCATAGTTCCCATGTTGCGATATACTAATCCCTTTTTTGTTCTCCGGTAG
>CAJOPP010000147.1 GCA_905236365.1 uncultured Lachnospiraceae bacterium | reverse complement strand
TGGACCGAATGTGCTTAAAATAATATTTGCAATGGATAATATAAAGATTTATATGTCAAGGCCATCCTTTGCAGAGATACCGGATGGCGGTTACTATTCACAGGATTATGTCAGCGTGAGTTCTGCAAAGGCTCAAGTGAAATATAGATTTTATAACACTAAAAATACAGTACAGTTTCAAAGTGGAATATTTAAAATAACATGCTCTGATTCAGGAACTATAGGTGATAATGGATAAAAATTTGGATTGCTTTTGCAATTTGAAGGAGACAATAAGAAAATGTGCATAAGAGAAATTTCATCTTATTTGTAAATGGGGAATAGGTTCATGCAGAAATTGATTTAGAACGGAAAGAAAAGATGTTTGGCGATGACCGGATTATCCTGATCAGTGAAAGTATGCGGCTTGTGGCATGGAAGCTGGTTATTCTTGACCGTGATTATGGGATTGTACGGGTAATAAAGTAAAAGAAGGACTCCTGATATAGGCAAATTCACTGCTGCGTGCGGTGGAAATTTGTTCTTATCAGGAGTCTTTTGCGTTGAAAGGAAATATTTTGTTCTGTTTGCTGCCTTATGGCTAATATAGGTGTGTTTTTAATAAAAGAAACATGTGGTTCAACATCGGGTTGAAAAAATAAGTCTGTCAATAAGTGCTATCTGGTTGCAAAATCAATCTGCTGTACGATGCCGGCAGCACCGGTAGATTCATGCAGATAAAAACCGGTCTGGCGCACAACAGCCTGTGTTTCATTTGTATCGAGTGTATTATGGGAAAAGGGTGTCCCGGTAGCACCAAGATAAATCGCACCAATGTCACCCTGCTGCAGATCCATGAGCTTGTCGTTACCGGAATCATCCTTCACCCATATTTTTAATTTGGAATAAACGGAATCATTCTCGTCGATCCATCCATTTCCATCTTCGTCATAGGCTGCCAGATCTTTGAATCCGTTGCCGGATCTGGTGCCGAATAATTCGTTTCCGTTATCGATTTTTCCATTTTCATTTGCGTCCAGGGCGAGGAATGCATTGCCCTGTGCTAATTGCGAGATTTCTTCTTTTTTGCCGTCTCCATCAAGATCGAAGAACCACTTCTGGTCGCTGATCGTGTCCGGTGCCTGATCCAGTTGGATGACAAGCGGATCGGTCAAAATGTACCCGGTCTCTTCCGTAACGGTCTCTGATGTCTCCATAAATGCCCGGCTCATTTCCAGGGAAATATGAAAATCAATGGAACGACCATCTGCCGTCACAACGGAGCCGGTACTGTTAAAGGTGGTGTTCTCCTGTTCACTTACGGCAGTTGTCTGGTGTGTCTGTCTGGTCCAGATACTACCCGGCTGGTTGCCGGTTGTTAAGTCGATTATGTAAGTAGAATCACTACGCTTGATGCCCAGCAGCTGATCCTTGATCCGTTCCATCAGGTCTTCCAGTCGTTTGATCAATTCCTCGTGAAATTTCTCCCGGGCAGTCTTTGCATCGGTTATGGTAAATGGATTCCTGGACAGATTCGTATACAGATCCGATGGTTCTCTTTTGTTACCTGCCGGAGAAGGAGTATAAGTATCATATTGACTGGCTGCCTGATTGGTGCCGGATAAATGACTGTATTCCGAATATGTAAATAAAAATGCGGTGTTGGAATATGTCGTGATGCCGGTGCCAGCCTGTCTGGATACCGTTGTCTGTTCTGTTTTCGTACTGTTTGTGTAGGACCGTTCAGAGTCCATATGAATTGTGCTTGAATCAATCTTCATGTCATTCACCCTTTCAAAATGTATTCCAGTCTAATCATTTTGTATTCTCATTAGGAGTGAGAAAAATTCATGTTTCAGGGGTTTCAGTCTAACCAATTCATCTAACCAATATATATTTCGGAAAACGGGAGAAAATTCTGTAGAGAATATTGGGAAATTGGTTTGTAGGTCGGTCGTTTATTGGGGTGTTGAATTGTAATAGAACCCAGAATAAATGATATGATTGATAAATTAACGGGATTGTGGTAGACTACGAAAGAAAGTCAAATCTCCCCCGTAGCAGGCTACGGTGCATTTGACTCCTGTGACAGTCGTCGTATACAAATGCAAGCATTTGTACACGGCTCGTTGTCATCAGAAATAAATTCTTGTTGTCATGGAACTGACGATTGGAACATGGAAAGGAATCAAAAAGAATGTACAAGGTGATAAAGAAAGATGGACGGGCAAAGCGTGCAACCATGGAAACCGTACATGGAACGATACAAACACCGGTATTTATGAATGTAGGTACCATTGCAGCGATAAAAGGAGCAGTTGCGACTACAGATTTGCAGGAAATCGGTACACAGGTGCAACTTTCCAACACCTATCATTTACATGTAAGACCGGGAGACCATATTGTAAAACAATTAGGAGGACTGCATAAGTTCATGAATTGGGACAAACCGATTCTGACTGATTCTGGTGGATTTCAGGTGTTTTCTCTGGCAGGACTTCGAAAAATTAAAGAAGAAGGGGTCTATTTTAATTCCCATATTGATGGAAGAAAGATTTTTATGGGACCGGAAGAGAGTATGCAGATTCAGTCCAATCTGGGCTCTACGATAGCGATGGCTTTTGATGAGTGTGCACCTAGTAAGGCTTCCAAAGAATATATACAGAACTCAGTAGAACGCACTACCAGATGGCTGGCTCGTTGTAAGAAAGAGATGGACCGCTTGAATACCTTGGAGGATACCATCAATAAAAACCAGCTTCTTTTTGGAATTAACCAGGGTGGAACTTATGAAGAGATTCGCATTGAACATGCGAAAACAATTTCGGAAATGAATCTGGACGGTTATGCCATTGGAGGTCTGGCAGTGGGAGAGTCACATGAGGAGATGTACCGGGTGATTGAAGAAACGGTTCCTTATTTGCCGGAGGACAAGCCGACTTATCTGATGGGAGTAGGAACACCGGCTAATATTTTAGAGGCAGTAGACCGGGGAGTAGACTTCTTTGACTGTGTTTATCCCAGCAGGAATGGCAGACATGGTCATGTCTATACCAATCATGGCAAATTGAATCTGTTCAATGCCAAATATGAATTGGATAGCCGCCCGATTTCTGAGGAATGTCAGTGTCCGACATGCCGGAATTACTCCAGAGCCTATGTCCGGCATTTGTTAAAGGCAAAAGAAATGTTAGGAATGCGACTTTGTGTCTTGCATAATTTGCATTTTTATAATAATATGATGAGTGAGATTCGCGAAGCCATCGAGGAAGAGCGTTATCAGGAATATAAAAAGATGCGTCTGGAAGGCTTTGCACAAGGAAAATCTTAAAGGAAAAGGAGTAATCAATATGTATTCAATGTTATTAGAGCAGGCTGCAGATACTGCAGCAACAGGAGGAACGTCTTGGACGTTTGTAGTTGTAGAGCTTATCGTTATTCTTGCTTTTTTCTATTTTGTACTGATTCGTCCACAGCGTAATGAACAGAAGAAAATAGAAGAACTGCGTAATTCCGTACAGCCGGGAGATAATATCATGACGACCGGTGGATTCTATGGGGTTGTATTAGATGTTGTTGATGACACGGTCATTGTAGAATTTGGTAATAATAAGAACTGCCGTATTCCAATGCATAAGAATGCAATTGCAGAAGTTGAAAAAGACGAAGCAGAGGAAGAAAGCAAGAAATAATAACAAGTGTGAAACTGATTGATGAGGATATAATAAGAAATCATTCCCCAAAGAGAAAGAGTTTCAACTGTAAATGGAGAAGAAGTATCATTTCGAAAAAGAATGAGCATCTTCTCCATTGTCGTATTTCAGGATTCCGCCGGGCTGCATCGCAATAGATGAATCAGGTTCTTCCTTGAACCTCACAGATTGCGGTTAACAGTTTTTCCGGTATCCGCAGATTGCCTCGTCCAACCCCGATGGAAATGTCAGGCTTTACCACACCATGAAAATCCGAACCGCCGGATACAAGAAGATTTTTCTTTAGAGCCATGCTTCGAAGTTCCTGCGTCTGTCCGTCATCGTAAGTGGAATAGTAGCATTCCATACCGGAAAGTCCCAGAGGGATTAACATATCCAATAACGTTTCCACCTGTGAGCGGGAGAACTGATAGGAATAGGGATGAGCCAGAATCGCAACCCCGCCGGCAGCGGTGATCATATGAAGAACCTGTTCCGGTGTTACCTGTGGCTTTGGCAGGTAAAATGGACAACCTATGCCGAGATATTGATCAAAGGCTTCATTTTTATTTTTGCATATGCCCTTTTCGACTAAGACTCTTGCAAAATGTGCCCGTGTGATCACGCTTTTTGGATTGCCGTGTTGCAATTCTTCGATGGTTAAAGGAATACCGGCATTCACAAAATTCTGAACCATTTTAATATTGCGCTCCAGTCTTGCCTGTTCTAATTTTTTTAATTCTGATAAAAAAGCTTCATCTTTGTGATTCACAAACAAACCAACAATATGAATTTCCCTGTTCTGGTAGTAGCAGGAAAGTTCTGTTCCCGGGATTACGTCGATGTCTTCAAATTGATTGGCATAGTTGATGGCAGTCTCCACGCCGTCTACCGTATCATGGTCAGTAAGAGCAAAATACCGAAGTCCGGCTTTTCTTGCAAGGTCTACAACTTCTTTTGGTGAAAAGGAACCGTCTGAAGCAGAGGAATGTACATGTAAGTCGATATAGTTCATGGTTTGTGTTCAACATCCTTTCTTTTGTTCTTAAAAGTATTATACATAAAATATTATAAAAATACAGCCATGATTTCTTCTATATTTAACCAATTTAGGACTAGATTTTTTTGTCAATATATGAGAAAATATATCAAGTACGGTATTCTGCCTTACATAAGAGATTGTAACAAGGCAGACGGATATGTACATATGTCCGTTTGGCATCGGAGCAATTTCGAAGAGTATCGATATATTTTTACATTTTGAAAGGAGTTTCAACATGATTTATTCACAAGAAGTAGAGAACATGTGTCCGGTAGGTCAGGGTGTACATCATGGTGCTGCACCGATTCCGGAAGAGGCAAAGTGGGTTCAGGCAAAGGAAGTAAAGGATATTTCTGGTTTAACACATGGTATTGGCTGGTGTGCTCCACAGCAGGGAGCCTGCAAGCTTACCTTGAATGTTAAGGAAGGTATCATTCAGGAAGCATTGGTCGAGACCGTTGGATGTTCCGGTATGACACACTCAGCTGCTATGGCAGCAGAGATTTTACCAGGTCTTACAGTGTTAGAGGCATTGAACACAGACTTGGTATGTGATGCCATCAATACTGCAATGAGAGAGTTATTCTTACAGATCGCTTACGGTCGTACCCAGAGTGCATTTTCAGAGGAAGGGCTTCCGATCGGAGCAGGTCTTGAGGATTTAGGTAAGGGTCTTCGTTCACAGGTTGGTACAATGTACGGTACTCTTAAGAAAGGACCTCGTTATTTGGAAATGGCAGAAGGTTATGTTACTGCAATCGCATTAGATGCAGAGGACTTGATCATCGGCTATAAGTTCGTAAATCTTGGTAAAATGACTGACTTCATCAAGAAGGGTGATGATCCGAATACTGCATATGAGAAATCATGTGGTCAGTATGGTAGAGTAGCAGATGCAGTGAAGTTAATTGACCCACGTACAGATAAAGAACTTGACAAATAATAGAAGGAGGTAACGATAGAATGGCATTATTTGAATCCTATGAAAGAAGAATTGATAAGATTAATGAAGTATTAAACAGCT
>CAJOPP010000146.1 GCA_905236365.1 uncultured Lachnospiraceae bacterium | reverse complement strand
GCGTGCCCGAAATGGAAAACATATAACATATCCGGCAACGTCCGGCTTAAGTAAATGACATTGTCACAGCTCCGTAACACTTGCATCCTTACCATTAATCTCAATCCGGTATTTCTTACCTTGATATATTAAGGTAAACCGCATCTTTTTCCAATTTGAAGGAAGCTTAGGATTTACTAAGATCCTACCATCTTGAAATGACACTCCCGCAAAACCATGAATTGCATTCATATAAGCACCGCCACTGGCTGCCGGATGGGAACCACCGATATACACCAGACCTGCCCATTGCTTTCCGCCACCCTTCAAATCCGCAGTTGCCGATTTCAAGAAAAACGGATATGCCTTATCCGGAAATCCACAGATACAGGCAAGCCATGCATACATGCAGGCACTTAGAGAAGAACCATGTTCCGTACGAGGCTCATAATACTCCCAGTTCTTCGTCAGTATTTCTTTCGAAAACTCATCTGCAAAAAGGGTCAACCAGGTAACTACATCCGCCTGCTTGATGATCTGAGTATGGCTCGCAACACCATAGGCACCTCCCCAATACTCTTTTTCATGCAGGAGACGGCTTCTCACCTCTTCCAGTGATACATCCTCTAATGTCCGATAACCATCAAACTGATCAATCACACCATCTGAATCCGGTTCCGGTATATAGATATGCTCTGCTGCATCCGCAAACCTTTCTTTTAATTCTTCCACAGCATACTGCTTTTCTATCCGTTGCCTGATCTCCTCAGGATATTCTGCCAAAGTGCTCAATAACATACTTGCACTCTCAAATGTATATTTTGCCATCCGGTTTGTATAACCGTTGTTACTCACTCTTTCATGATATTCATCCGGTCCAATCACATCGTGAAGTTCATATCTGTCTCCGCTTACTTTTTTCAACAACAGACCGTAATAGAATATTGCACATTCTACTATTGTTTCAATTCCACCCTCTTCCAGAATGGAGCGATCTCCCGTTACATTCACGTACCGCATGATTCCGTGTACAATAGCAGCCGATATATGAATCTGCTTATCTTTAAAAAAGGTTCTCATAGGGCGTCCTGTAAACACATCCGTTACATTATAATCGGAACAGGCATCATAGCCACCCTCTTGACTCTCCCACGCATAAAAAGCTCCATCATATCCATATCCCTGTGCCTTTTCCTTGGCACCCTCTAACGTATCGATCCGATACCGCAGCAAGGTCTTGGCAACCGATGGCTCCGTGTACAAAAAGAAATCCAAAATGAACATTTCCGTATCCCAGAACACCGCACCCTTGTAGGTTTGTCCGGAGAGTCCTCTTGCAGCAATCGACAAACTTTCACTATGCCGTGGTGCAATGGAATGTAAATGATACAGTGAATAATTCAGTGCCTTCATGGCCTCCTCATCCCCCTCAATCCACACCTCTGATGTCTTCCATTTTTCTTCCCACCAGGCAATATGTTCCTGTTTTAACCTCTCATAAGAGCCCAATAAATCCTGCTCGAATATTGTATCGATCTGAATTGCAAGACAACCATCCAAAGCTTCCCGGTCCTTCGTTGTATACACTGCACATTGTTTTACAAAAGAAACATTCTCCCCAGGCTGAACACGATAAGAGAAATGATGAAGAACGGTCTTGTCTCTCTGTTCCACACCACAATCCACAAGAAACTCCTTATTTTCCACTTCAATATTCTCAAATACCCAGACACTTTCCCTATTCTCCTGAATGGAAGCCTTCACGGAGAGAATTTCCTCTCCGCTATAATCAAAGTTAACAAAATGAGGGCCATAAATATCCCATACATCTGCATCAATACCTGTCTGGACGGTCACATTTCCTGCAAAATCACAAATCACCTCGTATCTCTCATAGATCAGATGTGGATTTTCCATATTTAGAAATCTTTCCGAGCACAGACGAATCTGACCCTTCGATCCCTCCCATGTCGTTTCTCTGGAAAGGACTGCCTGCCTGTCATTTAAGGATAGCTTATGTGCGATCGGTTCTTTTTTTAGAATACTATATTTTTCCCCGTCTACGATCAAAACCGTATAAAGGGGATTTGGTGCATTCAGCGGCTCCCGCCATCCATCCCCCACCTGATCATAAATGCCTGCAAGGTTCACTGCCACAAGTTGTTCTTTTCCGAACTCGCCAAGCGTTCCGCGAATCCCCATATAACCATTTCCTAAAAGAAATTTGTTACCATTGTCTTCAATTTTTTCCCTATCAAATCCCTGTTCTTCAATTATCCATACATTCCTCATATTATCCTCTCCATTCTTCCGGTATCGGAATCTCAATCTTATTTTCTGACAATGTGACCGGCTTACCATACACATTCACCGTAATCTCACCGCCGTCTTTTATAGAAAGGATAACAGATTTTTTCTCAACTGTCACCGAAATCACTTTTCCGTGATAGGTAATACAAAAAGAATAAGCGTTCCATTTTTCCGGTATTGACGGTGCAAAACTCAGCACTTCTCCATCAGATCGCATCCCACCAAAACCATAAATAATATTCATCCATGCTGCAGCAATGGAAGTGGTATGTAGTCCTTCGTTACTGTTCCGGTTATAATTATCCAGATCCATTCTTGTAGCAAACTGAAAGAACTCATATGCTTCCTGATGTTTCTTTAACTGCATTGCTAAAATGGAATGTACGGATGGCGACAAGGAACTTTCATGAATACATCTCGGCTCATAGAATTCATAATTTTTCTTCAGCTGCTCCTCTGAAAACCGGGAATTAAATAATAGCATTACCATCAAAACATCCGGCTGCTTAATCATGTCGTTCCGATAAATGCGGTCATATGTCCAATGATGATAAAGCGGAAACTCTTCAACCGGAATCCTATCCACATCCACATGCGGCAATTTAAAATATCCATCATGCTGCTCAAAGAGCTGCGTTTTCTCATCATACGGAAGATACATACTGTCTGCAATCTTCTTCCACTGCTCCTCTTCCTCTTCCGTTACTCCTAGTTTTGATAAAAGTGCTACCGCTGCATTTTTATCTTTCTGAATTAAAAACTGAATCACTTCCAAAGTATAGTTTAACGTAAAACGTCCCATAAAATTTGTATAAAAATTGTGGTTCACCATCATCTGGAACTCATCCGGCCCCATTACACAATAGTAACCATACTTTGTATCATTCTCTGAAAAATCACCTCTGGTCGCCAACATCCGGCTGATTTCCACCAGCATTTCCAATCCATAGTCTTGTAAAAAGGTCTCATCTTTTGTCAATTTCTCATAGAACCAAATTCCATAGGCAACCGCAGTTGATGCCTGTAACTGCAGACTTGCATGTTGCCAAAGATTACAGCACTCTTTTCCACTGATCGTCGCGATTGGATAAAATGCTCCTTTACAATCCAGATCCTTTGCCCGTTC
>CAJOPP010000145.1 GCA_905236365.1 uncultured Lachnospiraceae bacterium | reverse complement strand
TTGTGTAAATTCACGTAGATTCTTCGCATAATACTGCGGTGGGATGGTAAGACACGGATTCTCTCCATCATAAGGACTTTGGATATAAATCTGCTCCGGCTGATGAAGCTTAAGATCATACCCGGTCCAGGATGTCAATGTGAGATCAGAAGGATATTCCTCTATCTTCATTGCTTTCTGTATTTCCTCCGCTCCTACCGTCACCCTGCCTAAGGCATCTTTGAACAACAGTGGCAATGGAACAACATAGACATCTGCCTTCCCATCCAAAACTGCATCATCATATAAAGCAGCAAATCCAATCCATTCCTTCGGACCAATCGGAAGAAACAGTATCTCCCTTCTGTCCAAAATCTGTTCCTGCATCCTCTGTGCCATTCTATCCACTGTGACCTTCACATTTGTTATCATGCCCGCAGCATCATTTACCAAATCCTCTTCAGCCTGCCCTGTAATATCCAGATAGACCTCGTACAACGCATCACAATATGCCTGTACCTCCGCCACTACAAGCTGACAGCTTTGCCGTTCTTCTCCCTTCACCTCTTCGATCAGTGTCGCAAGATCCACTGCCATCTGTTGGCACTCCGGCAACAACGCCAGCATTTCTTCCTCCTCTTGCATCTCCACGAAATGAATCAGCTGATCCGTCATTTGCTGAATCTGGCAGATGCATTCCTTAACAATCTCTTTCAAAGAGTCCGCTTTATGCTCCATCTTCTTTTTTAACATCTCCGGTCGGAAAGAGAATTCCGGCAGTTCAAAATCCGCCACCTTCTGAAGATTCTCTCTCTGTCCTTCAAAGAATGGATAATCATGTCCATTCCACACCTTGCGGATCTCCAGATAATTTCCATAACGACTTTGTAATACTTTGTTATAACATGCGGGAACCGGTATCGTAGTATTCTCAAACGGCAGACGAACAACCTTCTCATAATACTCCTTCGGAAGTCCCCTTCCCCCTTTTAATATCCATGGAAAAATCTGACCCACAGACTCCGCATCTTCTTTGGTAACCCTGGACATCTGCTGTTCTGCGATCCGATAAAGTTCAATTCCCAATGTTCTTGCATCCGAATCCGGATTCAGGCGTATATTGTACTTCTGTGCAATCGTATGCAATTCCCGTTCAACCGTCTCCCTTTGCATATCGCCGTCTACGATTCCATCTGCCACCGCCAGAAGATACTTGATCTCATCACAACGCTTTTTTTCCTGCTCCTGATCCGGATACAGATAATCCTGCAGAAAAATGTCTACGCCTGCCATATAGGGAAAATTATGATATTGATCCAGATAATCCTGATCAAAACAAATGTGGTTGCTATTTACCACTCTGGACAAGAACAGCCAGTGATTCTCCTTCCGTTCATAATCATGAATGACAAATTCCTTTGGAAGCTCTGCATCTGCCACTTCCCGAAATTTCTTATAATCATCCCGCTTCATACAGATATCAAGATCATCATCCCATGGCACAAAGCCCCCATGACGGACCGCTCCCAGAATCGTTCCCCAATCCGCAAAATACGTAATCCCATGTTTCGTACAGATACGGTCTATCTGTGCAAGAACCATAAGGGTTGCCGCCCACGCCTGCTTGATAGCCGTCGGTACATAAAATCCATTTCTTACTTCATCCCTAAAAAAATCAACTGAAAAATCCATTTTCATCCTCTCACTCAAATCTCAGCTTTCTCACATCCTGGAGAATATCACAATACGGTCTTCCTTTTCCAAATAACAATGTGGTTCCCAATACAAAGCCATCCATGCCCTGAGGTGCATACTTCATAATCTTATCTGCCGAACAGGCACCATCCCAGTAAAGCCTATAATTCATCTCTTCTTTCAACGAAAGCAGCCTTTGAATCTTGTTACCTACATACGGCAGATACATCTGTCCTGCATTTCCCGGATTCACAGACATGACAAGTACCTTGTCCACAATACGCAACATTTCAATCACTGTCTCTACACTAGTCCCCGGATTAATGGCAATTCCCGGAACCATTCCTGCATTGATAATCTTCTGCAGAGTATTCGAAGGATGATACTCCGCCTCCGGATGAATATAAACCGTATCCCCCTTTCGAAGGGAATTCAAAAATATATCAATATGAGTATCCGGATGTTCGATCATCAAATGTACATCCATCGGCAGTTTTGTTGCCGATGCGATATACCGAAGATCGTTCAATCCCATGGCATAATTCGGAACATATCGTCCATCCATAATATCAACATGAAAAGAGTCAATCCCACCTTCTTCTAATTCCCTTACTTCCCGTTCTAAATTACCATAACGGGCACACATCATAGATGCATTCAATTCAAATTTCATATCTTCTCGTCCTCTTTCATTACTTTGCATTTACGCTTTGTATCAACGCCTTACGTTTTGTATACTCTTGATAAATCTGTTCCACGGTATATTCTGATTGAAAAGAATCTATAATCTCACATATCTCCATTACTGTGTCA
>CAJOPP010000144.1 GCA_905236365.1 uncultured Lachnospiraceae bacterium | reverse complement strand
GAAATTACACTACTCTCAAACTGACCCCCGTGAAGGTATCCTTGATGCCGTGTTTGAGTCTACTCCGAAATTACACTACTCTCAAACCTCAAATTAGCCGAGGTAGTATAACTCCAGATAGTCGCACACACAACGCCTATTCATACGTTGCTCTGGTCCTACCAACCAGCGTGCCACCAACTCTTTTAACATTCCAGTATAATAGTATACTAGATTTCACACAAATCGTCATCTATTGTGATTCTTTTTTCCCTTGCAACTAATCTGCGGGAAAACGAATCCACGAAAAGGACATGATACCCCTTCGCCAGTATATCTTTAGCTAACAATTCTAATTCTTCATCTGAAATATAACTTCTTGGATTAAGAAGGATAAACAGTTTATCTCTGTCCAAAACCCGAACCAACTCCATGTAATCCAGTATTTGTTCAGGCAAACTATGGTACTCATTTCTGAATTCTGCCCCCAAAGCCTTAATTATTGACCCCATGTTAAGTTTCGTAAAAAGGACATCACATGGTAAATCAAGACTCATACTGTTTAAAAAACATTCAATTTCAGAGAGCAGCTGCATTCCAGTTTCATAATAATCCGGAGATAATGCATTTTGCTCAAAGGCTGCATTCAGTTTTGAAATGATCAGCCTGGTATTGACTTCAAAAGGAACAAACTGATCTAACAGTTCTACCCTTTTTGGAAAAATGCATGGCTTGTCATTTTCCGAAACAACTGTACTTCCATTGTTCCCTGATATTTGGTTACAGATATCGCATGCAAACCTATAGAACAAATGGGAGTTTTCTATAACCAGTGTGTTCAGAAACCCATTTTCTGTATCTACAACACTGTTGAAGAAGTTGCTACTTGCAATTCTCATAAGACTATGATCCTCTCGTCACTGTCAATTGCTTCTGTTTGCTGTGAACCAACCAAATAAGTCATTCGGGAAAACTGTTTCTCCGTTACACAGAGAAGCTGAACCAGTCCTTTTGGCGGTCTTGCTGCACTTATCGCATTTCTTGCAACGGCCTCTGAAGAAGGTGTCAAAAGAAGCCGGCAATAAACAGATTCCTGCAGCATAAAGAAGCCGTTCTTAATCAACGCTTTTCGGAATAGGCGATAATTTCGTCTGTCTTCCCCCGTTTCCGTAGGCAAATCGAACATTACAAGCATTCTCATAAACCGATAACTCATTTCAATTGATAATGCAGAATTTTCCCGCAATCCTGGTCGCTAATTGCGTCAAAGACACTGTAGGCAAAAATCTTCAATGCATTGAGCACTGTCTGTCTTCTCCCGTCGATCACTACCTCCTGATTCAAAATCCCCCATATGGCGTGTTTTTCCTCCACTCCGAACGACTCATTCGGATGAGAATAGACATAGCGGTCTACTAACACCCTGTATGGTTCCATAAGATCACAGCTCAGGTTGTAATAGTTAAACATGTTGTTATGGAAAATCCCCAACTGTGTCAGATAACCCGCTACTGAGACCACTCGATTCATTGTTGAAAGGATCAGACTGTACCCATAATTTAATGCAGCATTAGTTGCATTATCAGCACTGCGTGTAAATCCCATCCCGAACAAAGCATTAAAGTATACCTTGGCAGCATGTCCTTCCCGATTGCTGGCATCCAATCCCTCTACCTGCCCAATATATGTCTGAAGCAGTCTGCTTTCCTTTCTTTTTTCAATCTCTTCCAGAAATTCCGCCTGTTTTCTTATCTTCTCTGCTACGATTTCCTGCCATATGGAAGCCTTTATATGGTCAGGCCATGCAAATTGGGTTCTTATTTTCAGTGAACTGTCATGACTGCCATGATGAGGAATCAATTCTGCAACAGGATTTTTCTTGCTGTCACAAAATATCGTCTTAATCTTCTTCTCCGTCAAGGCCTCAATCAGACACCCCGTTAATGCTACCGCTGGGTCTTCTATCAGCAAAACTGCAATTTCATCCAAAAACACCTTTTTGACCTCATCGCTTCGGACTACAAGATATCCCATCTTGTAGTCCAACTTGCAGCTATGAGAAACAATCACAGTCCTCCAGCTCATAGTAAATCGAAAAGATTCTCGCTGGAATGTTCCCAGAGGCCTGTTGTAGATGCATCTATAATTCTTACATCCGAATAGTATTTTCCCCAATTCGAAAGGAAAGCCGACATCTTAGTTGAACCTACTGCTTTTCCTTCATTAAGCAAGGTAAAGTCTATTCCTCCGGAATACCTTCCAAAAACTGTTTGAATAGACTGTAAAACTTTAGCCTGCTGCTCCACAGACATCGAACTAAAAGCCCCTGCATTCTTCTCCAGTAAAGCCAAGGGATTGTTGCAACGCTTAGAGAAAATACCATCTTTCAATTTTTCAAGATAGAGTTTAAACAGTTTCTCATTATCTATACGGTTCACCTTGTCATATAGAGAATCGTATTTTATGTTACCGTTTCTACTTTGCTTTTCAAGAAAGTTATCAATATGGCTTAAATAATTTTGCCATTTAGCAGAGGCGGAAAACGGAGTCATTCCCGAAATACTAATCTGTTTTCCATAATTAGCACTACTGCTTATTGCTACTCTTAATCCGTCAATACACAATATGGTATTAACCTTTATCTTTCTCATTCCAATTGGAAATGAGACTTCATCAATCACTTTGTTTCGAATTGTACCGATCTGTCTCTTTGCATATTCTTCTGCAAAGCCAGCATCTTTTTCTATCCGTATGGCATCAAGCAGTTTGACAGTCAAAAAAATGATGTCCTTTTCCTTCCCTGCTTTATATTTAACTACCATGAAATAGCTGATCGTTGCTCCATTGTAACCTCCATATCGCTCTGCTCCCAATTCGTTTTTCCTGGGGATATATTTCTCTCCTTTCCTTACCGGCATTTGGTCAAAGAATCCACCATGTCTGCAGAAAGCATACTGTGTTAGATGTGCATTGTTCTTTGCAACAGTTTTCTTGATTTCCCCAATCATGGAGGATCCGCCCCATACCAGTTCCCCATTGCCGGCTTTCCAGGGTTTGTCTCCGAAAATCGCCCTCATGTTCAGGCTGTATTCCTGATTCAAGGAAAACCACTTTTGTGAAAATCGCATATCATAAACATTTCCTGTTACGATATTTAAAAAGGCATCCTTTGCATGATGCAGTTCATTAAACGACCGTGATTTGAACATCTCAATGTATTGACGGAACTCTGAAGTAATTCTGGCCTTTACATAGACAATCTTCGTTGACGGATATTTTTCCTTCAACAGAGTCGCAACAGCCTTAGTTGACTGAGAAGTTTCTGTCAGCTGCCGGTTAATAAAGCCCAGCTTTTCGTCATCACTGAATCCGGTTTCTCTGGTCAGACGTTTAAATTTCTCTTCAGTCATCAGTTTTTTCTCTTTTAAATACTCCCAAAAAGCTCTCTGCTTCTTCCTCCATGCTTCAG
>CAJOPP010000143.1 GCA_905236365.1 uncultured Lachnospiraceae bacterium | reverse complement strand
GTTTTCTTTGGGAGTGGTGTGATCATGCCTATATAGGCGGGACGAAAGATGGAAAGCCTATGTATCACTATGGTGGCGATGCCGGAGAGGAACCAAATGATGGCAATTTCTGTATGGATGGGTTGGTTTGGCCAGATAGACGTCCACATACAGGATTGCGGGAGATTGCGGCATGTTATCGTCCAATCAGAGCGTCTTTGTCTGAGGGCGATGAGGTTATTTTGCACAATACGATGGATTTTACGGATGCAGGAAATATCATACAGATAGAATGGGAACTGTTGGATATGGATGTGTGTATTGCTGCGGGGAAGCTTGATCTGCAATCGATTCCGCCTCATACTGAGGCAACTGTACAGATTCCCGGTCTTTCTGATGCCAAGGGTGATAACCATTATCTGACACTGATTTACAAGACAAAAGAAGAGACGGTATTGGTTCCGGGTGAACACCGGGTTGGTATTGAGCAATTGCCTTTGGGCAGGGAGACTGGAAGTGTCTTATTACAGAAGGCAGGAAAAGTGGAACTTACAGAGACTTCGGATGGTTTTGCTGTACAGGCAGCGGATGTTGAAATATGCTTTGATCGGGCTTTTGGAGGACCGGTCTCTATCACCAAAGCAGGGAAAAATATTCTTCTGGAGCCATTGCAGTACACAATTTGGCGTGCTCCAACAGACAATGATCGAAATGTACGTGCAGAGTGGGTAAATGCAGGTTATGACCGTACAATGGTTAAGTGCAAAGTGTTTGATGCAGAAATTTTGGCTGATGGACGGGTCAAAATTCATACGGAAGCGGATTTATCCGCTGCTTATCGCCAGCCGCTTGTGCATTTTCGGGCTGATTGGAAGGTCGATTGTGCAGGTTCTATTGCTTTGGAACTGGAAGCACATAAGACGGATGGTTTTCCTGCGTTGCCAAGATTTGGTATTGCACTTACATTGCCGGAGACGATGACTGATTGTACATACACCGGTTATGGTCCGGATGAGAGTTATACGGACAAACGACATGCATCCGTCTTTGGAAGATATAGTTCTTCTGTTGACAGTATGCATGAAGACTATATTTTTCCGCAGGAGAACGGAAGTCATTGGGGATGCCGGCAGGTCATTCTTTCCGGAGGTGATAACAGACTGGAGATTACCGGAGGGGAACGTTTTTCCATGAATGTCTCAACTTATGCAGCTAAGACGCTTACTGAAGCAGATCACAACTATGAACTGGTTCACTCAGGCACAACCATTTTGCATTTGGATCTTACTATGGGGGGGATTGGTTCTAATTCTTGTGGACCTGAGCTTGATCCGAAATATCAGGCATCGGATGATCCGAAGGGAAGTTTCCTGTTTCAATTTTTGTAATCAATCGGAGAGTGCTTAACTCCGTCGATAAAATTCTTTACCTTTAAGGTAAAGTGTAAGTGGGGATATGTGAAACCATGGTTAGTTGGGGTACGAACTCCGACTTAGTCGAATGCTCTGTGAGGATGTGAACGAATTCGAATGACTGTTTGTCGGCGAAGCCGGCTTGAATCCGGTGCACGCAAGATTCTCTGACGAGGGTTGATACTTTGTTGGGAGAAAAAAGAGAAGGTGATAAAACTATATAAATAGAATGAATAAACAATTGGAAGATTTGCAGAGAAAATAAATGATATATCATTTGTGATACAAACACTGCTGCTAACGCACTGATTGTCTAATACGACGGCTCTTATAATAGGAAAAAGAATATAATTCCGTCGTTATTGGCAAAAAAATTAAACTTGATTTGTTGAAATTATTAAAAATAACAAAAACATATTGACATTACGCTACTGTTATAATATTATAAATGTAGATATATTGATATATCGTTTATCCGGGTTGAATAAAAAATGCCAGTTAACCCGGATAGCTGGATTAAAGGAGGGACGATATGGCAAAGGAAAAAAAGAGTAAACCGGTTACTTCAAAAAGTAGGCGGGCGTTTTGGAAAGGTGAGAGTTTTCGGGGATACATGTTTATGATCCCTACGCTTATAGGATTACCGCTTTTTACGTTGTATCCGCTTATCACTTCTTTATATTGCTCGTTTTGCGATTGGGATGGTGTGAATGCGCCGGTATGGAAAGG
>CAJOPP010000142.1 GCA_905236365.1 uncultured Lachnospiraceae bacterium | reverse complement strand
GACTTTCAATATATTGGGCGTATTGTTAAGATTTAGCTTTCAATGAGCTTGTAACTCATTGAAAGCTAAATGATTATACTGTGGTATGTTAAGACTTTTCGAATCCGCCATTTGAGTTATCCGTTGTAACTTAGCTAGGAAAATTAAAGGTAAAACTCATGCAAAAACACATTCTAGTATTACTTGCCGCCGTGATGCTGGCCATGCCGGAATCAAAAGCAGACGGAGATACTCCGATTCCACTGAGAATAGAAAACGGAACAGTTCAGGATACCCCAGTAATCCGCAATCCTGCATATATCCCTATGCAGGCCATATATTTGGAAAAACTTACTGGTGTTCTCGTCACATTTACTAATTATATCGGTGATGTTGAAGTATCGGTCTCCAATATGACCACAGGAGCTCAGTTTGATTACGAACTTGATTCCTCTTGTGTAACTGCCCTACTGTCAGTTGGTGAAGATTACGGAATCTTCCGAATTGAGTTCATTACAAGTTCTGGGGTGGTGTATTCCGGCGAATTTGAGATTTGAACCTATTAATTATAGACATTGTCATGAAAAGATTTTTAATTGTTGTAATACTTCTAGTATCATTATTCGCATGCACGAAAGAAAATGCGAACCTTCATCCGAATCCTGAAGAAATCACCATCCTTGAAGAAGAAACATCATTATATGATTTTGCAGTGATTCTTTCCAGGGCAGTCCGCAATGAACATTCTCTTAGGGAATTTATCAAGGATGAAGCACTAAAGCAATTCGATAAGGATTATGACGTGTTTTATCCGTGGGTGAAAGATAAGAATGTAGACGGTCGCACTTTCCGTGAAATACTTGCGTATTATGATTCAGAAGAACAGCTTGAGACAATCGAGTCAGAGAGACCGTTGCTGAATATTTTGGTGCCTGATTGGTCATGGATAGATAACCAGTGTTTCAGTGTTGTTTCCTGGGATACGAAAGACGATAACGTATGTGTAACTTACAGGACAGCAGCCACTGAGCAACTTGTCTTCGCGAACGGGCACATAGAAGATATGGTCGAAAAAACCGCTATCCCGTCATACCCGGTGTTGATTGTAAAAGATAACGAACGCATGAAGTTGAAATCGGCATTTTCAAAAGGCGCTCTTGACAGCAATGATTATGATTTTTATGACAACGCCTTTGACGGAAATGCAAAGCCTGCTACCAAAGACTCATGGGGCAATCCGTGGTATTTAAATGTTGATGTGAATCCGGACTCGGATTATTTGCCTGCCAGCATACTCAGGGGAAGAGTTGCAACCGCATATAATATCGTTGGAGTTCCTCATAGGGATCATGTGTATTATGGAATGACTTCGACACAGAATACCGGCGCTATTGATTTCGATTATAAGGAAACAATCATGAGGGTTAAATTTAATAATCCTAACACAAACGCCTTCTATGATGATGCGAATGATTATAAACTCCGATATAACCATAAAACTGGAAAAACAGCTTCGTTCAGCTTAGATGAATTGAGTGACCTTGTATGGGCCGACGGCGCTCTGGAACTGTTGTTCGTGATTAAAGCAGGCGAATTCCAGGATACAAAAATGTGTTCAGTTTCGTTTAGTGAAGCATTCCAGATAAAGAAATACAAGTTGCAAAACAAATATAACTGGATTGGAGCTAAAAAGGCCATTTATGCATTTATAGAAAAAGATTATTTGGAGCCAAGGTGGATTATGGTGAATCTACCGTTATTTACGTGGGATATCAGCAAGTGCCCGAAAATATACCATATAGTCATAATCGAAAAAGACAGTGGAATAACCAAGAATGTTACCGAGAGTGTTGAAGAAAGCTATATGACAAATTATTCGGGCGAAATTTCTGGAGCATATGCCGAAATTGTGAAAATCGGATTGAGCTTGGGAGGTCAGAGTATGGAAAAGCGAACTACTACATATTCATACCAGACAACTGAAACAAGTGACTCGTTGGGAACTCTGCACATCAATTACACCGAATCTGTTATTTCTAACTTTAATTCTTCAGGAGAGGTTTTGCCATATACCCAAAATGCGGGTGAAATACAAGTTCAGATGGTTCCGACAAAGATTTAGCCATTGGAAAATAATTGCTAACTTAGCGCATCTTTAATCGCTGAACGATGAATAAAGTTATATACATCTTAATGTTATGCGCCATTGTTGCGTGCAGCAGGTTTGAATCCCGGCCGAGCGAAGCGGCAATTGACGCGACACTGGACAGGGAGGGCACGTATACCGTTACCGATATGATATGGAAAGATGATCCATCTGCGACCTTTGATCTGAACGGCGACGGGATAAGTAACTTGTTGTTTGAGGAAATTAACACATACGAGCGCAAATCCCTCGGGAAAGGGAATGTCAGTTTCTCGGAATTCGTAGACGGAAAAGGAATGGCTTATGAAGGAAGTTGCAGGATAGATTTACCGATTCAGCATGTAAGGGGATATTGGGAATACGATGAAAAATCGAATAACGTATTCGTAATCGATGACAAGGGCGAAATAATATTCAGGGGATATTACTTTACAGGTTCTGTCAATCAGGACGGTCTCGTTTCCTGGGAGCCTGCTGTGCTGGCGTCAAATCCGATTGAAACGTCCCCTTTGATGACTATCGCCTACGATGAAGAAGCCAGAATAATCGCAAGTGATCCTGGCAGGATGGAGGTTGAATTTGTGTTCAAAGCTTATCTCCCCCAGAGTGGAGAGTTCCGGACAGGCATGGTTCTCATGACCCTTGAACGGGATTAGGAAATGCTGAAACAGAGGATACTGTCCTTTGTAATCGGGATTACGACAGTCGTTGCCCTTCACGCTCAAGGAAGGGCGACGATTGCCGGATATGTCCACGATGCTTCTAACGGTGAGCCTATAATGGGCGCGGCGGTAATGTCGGGAACAGAAGGCACTACTACAGGCAACGACGGCAGGTATTCCCTGAATGTCACAAAGGATAGCTGTGAACTCACAGTATCGTTCATCGGTTTCAAGGATTGTCATTTGCGTGTGTTCATAAAGAGAGATACGGTTTTGAATGTGTCGCTTGTTCCCGGGGAAACTCTGGAACAGGCTGTTGTGACCGCTAATGGAAAAGAAGGTATAGTATCTTCAATTTCAGGAGTGACAACGCTTCCTCTTTGGATAATGGAGAGGGAGCCTTACGTACTTGGAGAGCCGGACCTGGTAAAATCGGTTCAGATGCTCCCCGGCGTACAGGAGGGG
>CAJOPP010000141.1 GCA_905236365.1 uncultured Lachnospiraceae bacterium | reverse complement strand
GCCAGCAAAAGTGTATAAGACAAATCACGCCATTCTTGAATACTTGCCTCCTCACCGTGAACAGCAGGTCCAGGTACATGAGTAAGTGCATGTTGTGCAGCTATACGAAATGACGTTTTATCCGGTGTTTTTAGTGAAGGATCAAAAGGTACACTATCTGCCCACGCAAACAGCTTGTCCCGATTTTTTCTTTCTGTAAGACCGTGTTTCTTCACGAGTGAACTAATAAACTCTGGTTTATCTTGAGGAGGGATAGCAAGAGATTCTTTTAAAAATGCCACCCCCTGTTCACGGCAGGTACATACTTTTTTATTGACAGAAGCCCAATCAACAGTTTGCTCTGCTAACAGATCCTCTTCAGTACATGTGAAAATATCATGCAGTGATTTTTTTATACCAAACATTTTAAGTAAACTGGGTATTCTTCCTGTATTTCTTCCATTAGCAAAAACATAAAAGGGTTTATTCCAAAGAATGGAAAAAACTACCGCATGGAAAGAATCAGTAATAACCACAGCAGCATTTCTTATATAACTCAGGAATTGTTCTAACGAATATTTTTTTCCCCTACTATCGGCTAATAATTCAATAATAGGAAGCCCTCTAAAAGTGCCATGTTGAATCAAAGTAGATTTCTGTGGCTTTTGTATTACAAAATAGGAGGCTGCGTAAGGGTGTTGAGGTACATCTAAATTCTCTGCCTCGGCAATGAGCTGCTCATACTCTTCAACAGGGAGCAACATTGAGGCATCGACTAAATGGTGAGACTCTACCCCTATAGATTTACAAAGTGCAACGCCAGATGCCTCCCGTACAGAAATGGCGTCAAAGCGTTGCAGCATACTGCGCACGGCGTCACTTGTTATATTCCCTGCCCAATAATCCTCGCCAAAGCTTGCTGCATAGGCAATGAGGGTCTTAGCACCATGTGCCCAAGCCAACATGCCTATTTCACCAGGCACATAAAAATCGCTCCAAATTACATCGGAGCCAGTAATCAAGACATTGTAATTCCTATTTAACAATTCACATTGCTCATAGGTAAAAACTTGTTCTGATATTCGTAAGTGCTTTTTTCTGAATGCTGCCAGCTTTGAATCACGCATATGGCTGTATAAGCCAAGAAGTTCCGCCCCATAACCAAGCTTACGGATTGTTGAAAAAAGTGCATACCCTACAAGCAAAGAACCATAATTTTCAGCAGCCTGAAAGTTCAAAATACCTACAGGCATTAGCTCATTTTGTAATTTCTTCATAAACGTCTCATTATCAGCAAAAGAATGAAAAAAAGTTCGACGCCGAGAGTTCTGGCGAGATGATGCCGTTAGTGGTCCACAATATCTTATATTTTCAAAAGTAATTCTCTGAAAAATACGACACTTTTGTTGGTTCTCCAAAATAATTTGATGACCTTTTGCAGTATTACACATCACCGCAGAACATCCGCGGTTATCATCAAGGCAGGGAAGAACAGGGCCAATGGTCCAAAAGTCTCCCACAGTTACATCTGAGCATCGTGCCGGAGTAGCATATAAACAGTTAGCACAACATTGCCTAAGGGATATGTTCTGTGCAAATGCCTTCATATACAAGTCGTACGGATGCCACCTACTGTAAAATGCATAATCATTTTTGTCTTTATATGTCATTCTAACACTTTTATGCCACCCATATGTTTTGTCTCTAAAAAAAATTTTAGTGATAGCATATTGCTGAAGAGCTTCACGCACATACCATGCCCAAACTTGGGGTGAAGGGACACCATGACAGACGACATCCATTGTAAAAAGGTTATGATACTTCATCCCTAAATAATTTCTCAATCCGCCCACTTGGCACGGTGTCCCCGTGAACAACACAAACTTTCCCGCATCCAGCAATGACTTCACTTCTCGTAGGCATCCTCCCATATCACTCTGTACATACTTGGACTTGCACATACGCTGTACTGACGCCTTATCGTTGGCTAAGATATGATGGACACGAAAATCGTTGTCCATGACGCAGCCACATACAAAACCTCCTATTTGTAGGGCATAATTTGCTAATAAAGGGAATACAGCCCCACTGGAACTTGTAAACAGTGCGTCACTATCCGCATTTTGTACCGCATAGCAGACATCCTGAAACGGATTTTTCAAAGAATTTTCAATCTGACAGACCGAAGAGCAAAGATCACATGATATACATTTTTCTTTGTCAATAATAGGGAATAAAAAGCCTTCTGCATCGGGCTGCATTATTATGGCATTTTCCGGACAAATGGCAGCACAAGCTGTGCACCCAGAACATTGTGAAAAATGTTCACGTATCATTATTATGAGCTTCGCTTTTGGCTACGTTCAATAAGATGTTTTATGGCAGCGACCGAAGCAAAATTCTCAGGAAGAATATCCAGTGCAGAAATAACAATACCAAACTCAGATTCCAGTTCAGCCACAAGCTGCACAATATCAAAACTGTCCAAGTATCCCTGCTCTACGAAATCAACACCGTCTTCGAAGTCGAAATCAGGTTGGATGGTTTTCAAAATTTCCAGAATGCGACGCTCCATGCGCGCCTCCATGTCGTTTATATGTCAAAACTAAATGCCAATCTCACGTGCAGGATTGCCAAAAACCTTTTCCCCGGCCTTGACATCTTTTATCACAACAGAACCTATGCCCACGTACGCGTTATCGCCTATATGCACGCCAGGTGCCACACAGACGCTGTCACCTATAAAAACATTATCGCCCACGGTAACACCGCCCAGGAGCCGGCAATTTCCGGAAATGGTACAAAAATCGCCGATTTCAACGTCATGACCAAACATACAGTTATTCAATAAACAAAATCTTCCAATGCGTACATTAACGGACATGGCAAAACCACCATAGACAATAGCCCCTTCGCCCATAGCATTATGACGTCCCAAATAGGCATAAGGTGATACCCACCCGGTCAGTGATGTGCCTCGCTCTAAAAACATGTGCACCAACCGCCTGCGTGCGTGCTGGTCGCCAATGCAGACCATGACAACGTCATCAGGAGCAGGTGCATAACCCTGGATAGTGCCTACCACGCCATATTCGCACTCCTTGCCACGCAAAGGGTCTTCGGTATCGTCCAGAAAGCCTTTGATATTCCAGGGTAGAGGCTGTTGAGGCGAATTTAACATTATGCTCAGCACTTCCCTGC
>CAJOPP010000140.1 GCA_905236365.1 uncultured Lachnospiraceae bacterium | reverse complement strand
GTTGAGAATAATATTGCTCATATTGATCAGGAAAAATGTACAAGGTGCGGTGCCTGCAAGGAGAAATGTCCGGTCAAAATTATTGTTTAGCTGTATGATTTTGTAGTACCTCGGTGTATTCATAATAGGTATTGGGATTTTATGATAGTGCTGGCGACAAACTGGATTGTCTCTGAGTGTTATTTATGGAAATTGAAGCATACAGGACATAGGAATTGCATATATTATGCTAAATAAGATTTGGAGCATTTATGACTTTTCTGGATTTGAAACAGAAAGAAGTGATCAATTGTAAGGATTGCAAACGGATTGGCTGTGTGGCGGATCTTGAGATTGACCCTTGCGATGGTCGGATTTGCTCGTTGATTGTGCCAGCTCCTGTGCGCTTTTTTTCGATTTTTGGGAAATGTATTCGATATTGCATTCGGTTTTGTGATGTGGTTCGGATTGGTCCGGATATAATACTTGTTGATGTTTGCCTGGATGATGTGATTATGGAAGATGACTGACAATCAAAACTTATATAAGGAGGAAGTACAAATGAAGTGTCCATTTTGTGGAGAAGATAGTACAAGAGTGATTGATTCTAGACCGGCAGATGATAATAGTTCTATCCGTCGGAGGAGAGAGTGTGATGATTGTGGAAAGCGTTTTACAACCTACGAAAAGGTGGAAACGATTCCACTTATTATTATCAAGAAGGATAAAATTCGAGAGGCTTATGATCGTGCTAAAATTGAATCAGGTGTAATTAAATCCTGTCACAAACGTCCGATTTCAGTAGATGAGATTGAAAAGTGTGTTGAGCGTATTGAAACAGCAATTTTTAATTTGGAACAAAAAGAAGTAGAAAGCACTGTAATTGGAGAGATTGTGATGGATGAACTAAAGGCACTTGACCAGGTTGCATATGTCCGTTTTGCATCTGTTTATCGTGAATTTAAAGATGTCAATACCTTTATGGATGAATTAAAAAAATTATTGAAATAATAGTAATCGTTCACCCTTTAGCCACGTGCACCTGCTGCAGGCGGCGTGCCAATAACGTAAATTGTACTAGAATCGGGTATACTGGAATGTGAAGCTGTGTCTGATGTGTAACAGTGAAGCCTTTGGCTTCACTGTTACAATAATATGCAGTAACTAGTATAGCGGTTTCTGATCAACCTGACTAATAACTTGCCTGCTTTACTGAATAGCACTAGTCAAAAAAGTTGTGAAATAGCCAGCTATGTTTACATTTTTTATATGCATGATTGAAAAAAACATTCTGCGTTATAACCGGTTTAATTAAAAATATCTGCATTAAATGTTACAGTTCACTCGTTAGCCAGTAAACAGTAACCATTAGATGTCCTTAAATACAGACGATGAAAATTTTCATTGCTTATTTTGGGGTTGTTTAGTATAATGGGATTGTTCATACATGGAGGCGGAACAGGAGCGTTTTATGTATAGTAAAATTCTAAGTGGCACACTGCATGGGGTTGAAGGACGCCTCATTACGGTGGAAGCCGATGTCAGCGATGGACTACCTGTTTTTAACATGGTAGGCTTTCTCGCATCTGAAGTTCGGGAGGCAAGTGAACGGGTAAGAACTGCACTTAAAAATTCGGGATATCTACTCCCTCCTAAGCGGGTTACTGTGAACTTATCTCCGGCGGATGTTCGTAAAGAAGGTTCTGTCTTCGATTTACCCATTAGTATTGCATTATTGGCGGCATATGGTTATCTTCCGTCAGAGAGTTTAAAGGATATTTTGTTGATTGGTGAACTGTCATTAAACGGAGACATTTTAGGAGTAAGAGGTGTTTTACCGATTGTTGATTATGCCAGAAAGCAAAATATTAAGACATTGATCTTACCGTATGACAATCGGAAAGAGGCATCCGTTATTCCGGGGATGGAGATTTACGGAGCCAAAAGTCTGAAACAGGTAGTAGACCATTTTTTGTGTAACCATATGATGGAAGCGGAGAAAATGTCAGAAGATAAGGAAGACAACTGTTCGTTTTCTATGGATTTTTCAGATGTAAAAGGTCAAAAAATTTTAAAACGGGCCACTGAAATTGCAGTGAGCGGCATGCATAATATTTTGTACTTAGGTCCTCCGGGAGCTGGAAAATCGATGATTGCGAAAAGAATACCGACAATCATGCCTTCTCTTTCTTATGAAGAAAGTATTGAAATTACAAAGATTTATAGTGTGAATGGAATGCTTGATCCGGAAGAAGGTCTTATTAAAAGGAGACCGTTTCGAATGCCACATCATTCCATTACTGCACAGGCATTGATTGGAGGAGGAAAAGTTCCAAAACCTGGGGAGATTAGTCTTGCACATCATGGAGTACTTTTTCTTGATGAATTTCTTGAATTTCAAAAAAATATTATTGAAATGATGCGACAACCATTAGAAGATGGAAAGATTACGATTTCAAGACTGCAGGGAAGTTATACGTTTCCTTGTGAATTTATGTTGGTCGCTGCGATGAACCCGTGTCCTTGCGGATATTATCCAGACCTTTCCAGGTGTCATTGCACCAGACCGCAAATTGAACGTTATTTAAAGAAAATTTCAGAACCGATGCTTGATCGTATGGATATGAATGTATCCGTTCATAAAATGAAATATGATGAATTATATGGAGATCACAAGGAAGAAAGTTCATTGAAGGTAAAGGAAAGAGTACTTGCCGCTCAGGCTGTTCAAAAAAAGAGATTGGCACCTTTTGGAATCCGATTTAATTCTCAGATTCCATCGAATTTATTGGAAGAAGTATGTTATCTTGGTTCGGAGGAACGGAATCTGCGAAAAGAGATTTTTGAAAACTATCAATTGTCAGCCAGAGGATCTGCAAAAGTTTTGAAAGTTGCACGCACCATTGCTGATCTGGATCATTCGGAACCGGTAAAATGTAACCATATCTGGGAAGCATTGACTTACCGTATGTCTGATTTTTATCAAGGGGGTGGAGTCGAATGAATGCTGAAGATTTTTATTGGTATTGGCTCAATAATATAGAGGGTATTGGACGCAGAACAATCTGCAGGTTACTGGAACGTTTTTTGACACCGGAAGAGATTTATCATGCTGGAGAACGGGAGATTACTGATGTATTGCAACATAAAAAAATGGTAACGGCTTTTGTACGTTCAAAAGAAGAAAAAAAGATAATAGATGGTCTTCAGGCATTACAGGAAAGAAAGGTTACTTTTATTCATCCGGATTCTGTTCAATATCCGGAACGTTTAAGAACAATACCGGACATGCCTTATGGCTTGTATTTGAAAGGAACACTTCCAAATCAGCAACAGAAAGCGGTTGCAATTATTGGAGCCAGAAGCTGTACACGGTATGGAAAAGAAATGGCTCGCTTTTTTGGGAAAGAACTTGCAAAGCAGGGAGTGGCAATTATCAGTGGATTGGCAAGAGGAATTGATGGAATGGCACATGAGGGAGCTTTAGAAGCTGAAGGATATACGCTTGGGGTTTTGGGGAGCGGTATTGACCAGGTTTATCCATTTGAAAATCAATCACTTTTTTTAAGAATGGAACAGGTAGGAGGAATATTGTCAGAAAGTAACATTGGGGTTCCGCCAACAGCGGGCTTGTTTCCACAAAGAAATCGTCTGATTGCCGGGTGTGCTGATGGCATTTTAGTCGTAGAGGCGATGGAAAAAAGTGGAACATTTATTACAGTAGACCAGGGATTGGATCAGGGAAAAGATATTTTTGCACTTCCCGGACGTATTATTGATCCCAAATGTGCAGGTTGTAACCGTCTGATCAAACTGGGAGCACACATGGTCACAGAGGTAGATGACATATTGGAAATACTTAAAATAGAAAGAAAAAATCCTCCTGAGAAAAGTCAAATAGAGCGGTCAAAAGAAAAAATTGAAAAATTGTCACTTGCACCATTAGAAAAAATGGTGTATAGTTGTTTGCAAATTGAACCCATTTATTTGGATGATATTATTTCTGAATTACGAATTGCTCCACAGGAAGTCTGCATGGCATTGAACAAGCTGGTTTTACGCGGAGTGGTCACAGAAACAGCAAGAAATTATTATGCAATAAAATTATAGTAACTGGAAGGAGCCGGGTCATGGCAAAGAACCTTGTAATTGTAGAGTCACCTGCAAAAGCGAAAACAATTAAGAAATTTTTGGGAAATAATTATGAAGTTATTGCTTCTAATGGGCATGTCAGAGATTTACCAAAGTCTCAGATGGGAATTGATGTGGAAAATGGTTTTGAACCGAAGTATATTACGATTCGAGGAAAAGGAGAATTGTTAGCTGCGTTGCGAAAAGAAGTAAAAAAAGCAGACAAAGTGTATCTTGCAACAGATCCTGACCGCGAAGGGGAAGCAATATCATGGCACTTATCAAAGGCATTGAAATTAGAAGACAAAAACTATAAACGTATTACCTTTAATGAAATTACAAAAAACGCGGTAAAAGGTTCTTTGAAGCAGGCCAGGGATATTGATATGAATCTGGTGGATGCACAACAGGCAAGGCGAGTGCTAGATCGAATGGTTGGATATAAGATCAGCCCTGTTTTATGGGTCAAAATTAAGAGAGGATTGAGTGCAGGTCGCGTTCAGTCTGTTGCACTTCGTCTGATTTGTGACAGAGAAGATGAAATCAATAGATTTATTCCGGAAGAGTATTGGACTTTGGAAGCATCAGTAAAACCGGAAGGAAGTAAGAAAGCATTTCTTGCTAAATTACAAAAAACACCGCAAGGCAAAGCAGAAATCCATTCAGAAGCGGAAATGCAAAAGATTTTACAGGAATTATCCAAAGTGAAACTCTCTTTGAAAGATATTAAAAAGCAGACGAGAGTTAAAAAAGCACCATTACCGTTCACCACTTCCACCTTGCAGCAGGAAGCGGCTAAAAAATTAAACTTTGCTACTAGTAAGACAATGCGAATCGCACAACAGCTTTATGAAGGGGTAGAGCTTAAGGGAAGAGGCAGTGTAGGTCTGATTACTTATCTCAGAACGGATTCGGTTCGTATTTCTGAAGAAGCAAGTGCTTCGGCAACGGAATACATCGAGAAACAATACGGGCAAGATTATATCGGAACGGAAAATCAAAAGAACGGTAATGGAAAAAAGATACAGGATGCTCATGAAGCTATTCGTCCTACGGATGTAACATTGTCTCCGGTTAAGATAAAGGAGGAACTTTCGAGAGATCAGTTCCGCCTTTATCAGCTGATTTACAACCGCTTTTTGGCGAGTAGAATGTCAGTTGCCCGATATGCCAGTGAAACAATCAAATTAGAGGCAGCCGGATATGAGTTCGGAGCAACATCTACCAAGCTTGTATTTGATGGATTTATGGCAGTATATGCGATTGAAGATGAGAATGATGAGACAAAGAATTTATTTAAAAATATTGATGAAAATACTGTCCTTACTGTAGAAGAACTGATTGATAAACAACATTTCACCCAACCGCCGGCACATTTTACGGAAGGGTCACTTGTTAAAAAATTAGAGGAGCTTGGAATAGGAAGACCAAGTACCTATGCCCCTACAATCTCAACGATTCTAGCTAGAAGATATATTGTGAAGGAGAATCGTAATCTTTATGTGACAGAGCTGGGAGAAGCTGTTAACCAGACGATGCTTAAAGCATTTCCGGTTATTGTAGATACGGATTTTACAGCTAACATGGAATCGTTGCTTGATAAGATTGAAGAGGGCGTCATAAACTGGAAAACGGTGGTTGAGAATTTTTATCCGGATTTGGAGGAAGCAATTGCAGCAGCTCAGGACGAATTAGAACATATTCAGATAGAGGATGAAGTGACAGAAGAAATTTGTGACGTGTGTGGAAGAAATCTTGTAGTGAAATATGGCCCGTATGGAAAGTTTCTTGCTTGCCCGGGATTTCCGGAATGTCGCTTTACAAAGCCACATTATGAAAAGATTGGTGTTGCGTGTCCAAACTGTGGAAAGGATGTTGTATTAAAGAAAACAAAAAAAGGAAGAAAATATTTTGGCTGCATTGATAATCCGGAATGTGACTTTATGTCGTGGCAGCGACCGTCTTCTGTAAGATGTAACAAGTGTAACAGTGTTATGTTGGAAAAAGGGAACAAATTAGTCTGTATGGATGAAAACTGTGGCTTTGTCTGTGAAAAGCCAAAAGACACTATTTAGAAGTACTCAGAGAACTATTTTTTGTAGAATTTGTTTTGTGGACACTTTTATATACAGTAAATTGTGAAATTTTCCATAATAATTACCAATAATCTTTTAGAAAATTGTTGTTATTGTATGTGAATTGTGTTAAACTAGTACTATATTTGGGAGGAAACTTATGAGCGTACAGTTATTAGATAAAACAAGAAAAATTAATCAGCTTTTGCACAATAAC
>CAJOPP010000139.1 GCA_905236365.1 uncultured Lachnospiraceae bacterium | reverse complement strand
GTCAGCATAGCTGACACAAATCCCGCGCCAAGACTCGCAAGCGAGTCTTGAACAACGGCTGAACATGCCGTTACACTATAAACAGGGGGAATATTATGGCACAACAACCTACATTAAAACATAGTCGGCAGCGGGATGCGATTCTTGCTTTTTTGAAAACCAGAAAGGATCATCCCACCGCCGATACCGTATATAAGGAAATCCGGACCACGATGCCCAATATCAGCCTTGGAACCGTCTATCGTAACCTTTCCCTATTATCCGACCGCGGGGAGATTATCAGACTGTCCTGTGATGGTAAGGTAGACCGTTTTGACGCAGACACACATCCCCATTATCATTTTATCTGTAAGCAATGTGGATGTGTAAAGGACATCTCTCTTCCATACTCCGAACAGATCGATCAATTGGCAAACGAGACTTTTGATGGTTCCATCACCGGACACACGCTTTGTTTCGAAGGGTATTGCAGCGATTGTATTTCTTAGGCTGCCTGTCATATTAGTTTCTTGCCATATTGGTTACTTGTCATATTGACTGCCTGGAACGGTTTGGGGACAAAAAATGACAGGGAAACTTTTCAGGTTTTCCTGTCATTTTTTGTTGCAGATCAGCAGCCAATTATTATTCGATATACAATGCAGGG
The DNA here is from genome assembly GCA_905236365.1 of uncultured Lachnospiraceae bacterium. GTDB lineage: Bacteria > Bacillota > Clostridia > Lachnospirales > Lachnospiraceae > CAG-590. The sequence goes on along the minus strand of CAJOPP010000139.1, from coordinate 1,914 downwards.
TCTACCGGAGTATCTCCCTCTAACATCTGGAAGAACAGATGACTTCCTTCTTTCTGAAAGATATCTGTAGGATTTCCCACAGTTCCAATCGGTTCTCCCGCCTTCACATAATCTCCCTCTTTGACATAGATCATATCTAATTGTCCATAGACAATGCTGTAATCATTACCTATATACATGGTAACCATATTTCCATAGGTATTATCGCTCGTGACCTTCGTTACTTTGCCTAGATATGCATTCTGTACAGTTGTTCCGCCTAACGCACCAATCAACATTCCCGGATTGCACCGGTACTGATCCAACGTCTTAAAATAAACTGTTGTTTCCATACTATATGGAAGAAGAATCTCTCCATTCACAGGCCATGTAATCGTCTTATCACTGTTAAAATTCAGTTCCCCGGCATCGGAGATAACCGGCAGTTTTGCCTGCTCTTCATTCTCTTCTGTAGGATCTTCTTCTGCAAGATCTCCTTCAACAGTTTCTTCCTCTTTAATCTCTGTTGTCACCTCTTCACGTTCCGTCGTGATCACACTTTCTGTGATCATTTCACTGGTACGTTCACTTGCTCCTGCCTGACTAACGGTCTGTCCGTTGGTTTCTTTTACCTCGTTCTCCCGGTTTGAAATCACGGAATAGTCGGATGCCTGATTCAAATCTATTTCATTTTCTGCAACCTGAATCCCGTTATGTTCCATCGTATACACCGCTACAACTGCCAGAATAGCCAGTAATCCTATTCCTAATGCAATATAAAATGCATTATTCTTTAGCTTTTGTAAAAAGAGTTTATTTCGACTTTGCATTTTCATCACCTCTAATATTAGAATTGCCTTCGAAGTGATTTTTTATTCAAAATAATTGTAAGTATGTGCAGCTTGACGAAGCAAAACCAAAATGCATCGTTTTGACTCCGACATCATTGTAACTGTTCAAAGGCAACGTCCGGCTTAAGTAAATGACATTGGTTCAAAGAATAAAATATTCAGCACAAGTAATTATCTGCTAAAGTCTGCAATGCTTACACCCTGATAATAATAAGAAATGATATCTTCCATTTTCCTGCCATTTTGTGCCATCCAATTTGCTCCATATTGTGAAACCCCTAAACAATTTCCCTTTCCCAGACAGACAAACCGTACACCACCATCAATTTCCTCGACGTAGAAATTTGTAGAAGTAAGTTTTAACTTCTCCATAGCCTCTTCCCCGGTATAGGATACTCCATTTACAGAAAGTTTTTTTACAAAACCATTTTCCGTACTCTCCTCTACCCGAACTTCCATTGGTGAACCGATAATCTCCCCCTGATCAGAAGAATCCTTATTCGCATTGTCATTATTCTCCGCCTCATTCTTTTGCATACTGTCATTCTCTGTAACATCGTCCTGGGTTCCGGCTTTTATAATCTCTGCAAGTTCTTCCCATGTGTATACAATGATGTTCATATAATGCTTTGCTTCCACATCCTGACTGCTCTCCACGGACTGCAGATAAGAAATCTCTGTTCCCAGAATTTCCTGGGCACTGGCCGTTTTTCCTACACTCACCTCATGGTAAAAGGCAGTGATGAGATTCCCCTCCTGCTCAATGACTTTTCCGGCTGTATTTACAACTGCCTCCCTCAGTCTTCTTTCGTAATTTTCATAATTTCGATCTCCCCACATTGTAATCCGGTCTTCAACCGTCAGATAATCATAGGATAAATCTGCGGCATCATTTGTATTTTTTTCCTGCATTTCCTTCAGAATATTCGTTCGAATCAATACAGCCTGCACCTTCAACGTTTCCATATCATAATCTGCCGGAATCGTTCCCGAAAGTACGCCCAATACATATTCCTCTACGTCCATGCTTTTATACAGACCATGAAGCTCCACAAGGACATCTTTGCCTATATAATGATTTTCC
>CAJOPP010000138.1 GCA_905236365.1 uncultured Lachnospiraceae bacterium | reverse complement strand
TCCACAGCCTGAATTTGTTTCAATGCTATATTGTATGTGCAACTTGACGAATATACTTTGTGAAGCATAGTTTTGACCCCGACATCAATTTTCATAACATTAACATGAATTCCAATTCAACCGAATAAACTATTTTAAAACCATTTGGAGCATCCACATTGAAAAAATATATTCCTTATCTTGTCCTCGGATATGCTTTTTTCTCTTTTGTCCTCTACCTAAACCAATCATCTGTCCGAAATGTACTGACCACCAAGCAATCTTCTGCTTGCATCGTCATTGATGTGGGGCATGGTGGAAACGATCCCGGTAAAGTCAGTGCCAACGGAATTCAGGAAAAGGATATCAATCTTCAGATTGCTCTGTATCTGAAAGATTATCTGATTGCCCGGGATTACATTGTATATCTCACAAGAGAAAACGATTGTGGACTGTACAATGAAAACGTATCAAACAAAAAAGCATCGGATATGACCAATCGTATTCAATTCTTCAAGGAAAAAAACGCATCTTATGTTGTAAGCATTCACCAAAACAGCTATCCCGACACGATACAGCATGGTGCCCAGACCTTTTATTTTGCCGGAAGTGACGAGGGCAAACAGTTAGCGGATTCTATCCAACAGTCCCTGTTAGAGTTTGACGGCAGTAATACCCGGCAGATCAAATCATCTGACAACTATTATATTCTGAAACATTCTTCCGCTCCCGCTGTTATCGTAGAATGTGGCTTTTTATCCAATCCGGAAGAAGCTGCAAAATTGTCAGATCCTAATTATCAAAAGGAGCTTGCCTATGCAATCAGTTTAGGAATCTACAACCACTCAAATCCATCAAAGCAAAAACATTGAGCATCGGACATTTTATGTTGCCAGTATCTTCGTGGGATTTTCGCCCTTGGATCTTTCTATTTTGCTCATTTTGTCATGTCGCCTGTCGGCTCCATGGGGGCATTCTCAAAATATTTTCGTTCGCATGCGAGCATGCTTCAAAACTACTTTGCTCATTTTATCAAAAACGGAACTGCCTTTTATTGACAGCTCCGTTTTTTTTACTTTTTTCTCATTTTATTCAGCATCTTAGAATTTCCCAATCCTTTTGCCGACCGCACATTCGTTTTTTATTACAATGTACTTATTCCTTATTGCAATTTATCTGTTTCATGACCACTTCCCTTCATTTTGTATGCCTGAGAAATCCATCATCCTGAATTCAGCCACTTGACAGATCTCTACATACACAAACTGACGGTTTTCCTGCATTAATGTTAGTGCTTTGCTTTACCGCAGCTCTTTTCAAGACTTAAATTGTGCATATCGGTGATGTATAACACATAAGTCTTTTACAGATAACAGCCAAATTTGCTATCTGTATTTTTCAAAAAGAGTCTCATTCTGGAAATCGTAGATATTACAGAACTTTAGATAATAGAGCATCCGGATTTCGCTTCTTGCGAACTCTATTAAGAAACTCTACATAAACTATACTAAATAAAATTTTGAAATGCAATTAAATATCTATGAAAAATTCTTATCTTTTTATGAACTTTTATGAACTTTTGTTCAAAATTATGTATTTTTCATGAAATACTTTACTTGTTGAAAATTTATGATAAACTAGTATTAGAGATATTTTCATTTATAGCCAGTAATAACTAAACATGTTTTCATTTGAAAACGATATACTAATTATAATAAAATTCTCATTGCAATTATGCTTAAAATATGGTATTGTGTAACACACATTTTATTTTTGATTAATATTTTGCATTAACCGCCGTTAAGGCATTTTTATAAAAGGAGATGATTCTATGAAGTTAGAACGACTAAGCGAGAATCAGATTCGCTGCACACTTTATAAAGCTGATCTGGCTGATAGAGAATTACTGTTGAATGAATTAGCATATGGAACGGATAAGGCCAAGGAACTTTTCCGTGACATGATGGAACAAGCGGCAGATGAATTGGGATTTGAAGTGAACGACATTCCATTGATGATTGAAGCAATTCCGGTATCTCCGGATTGTCTGATATTGATTATAACTAAGGTTGACGATCCGGAAGAATTAGACACACGTTTTTCGCGATTTTCAAAATATACGGATATCGAGATTGAAGATTCAGAGGATAATTCTTCGGAAGAGGATGAGGAGAGCTTATCCTTCTTCAATAATGCAACTTCTCTGATGGACACTATTTCTGATCTCGTGGAGAACATTGATAAAGTAAAAAAACAGAGTGAGTCCGGAAAGAATCCGAATTTTATTCCTCTTTCCGCAGCACTTCGCGAAAATTCTTCCAAGAAGAAGTCTGACAAAACCAGCAAGAAGAAAGAAGAAACGGCTTCGAATTACCGTGTATTCACATTTATGAATATCAATGATCTCAACAAAGCAGCCGTTATGGTCGCAACAATCTATCACGACAAGAACACTCTTTATAAGAGTCCAACCGATAATCTGTATTATCTGATCGTGTATAATGACGCCACTGAAGCTGAAGATTACCAACGTGTATGCAATCTGTTAAGTGAATATGGCACTAAAGTCAAAACGAACTATGCGATGCCATATTACTTTGGCGAACATTTTAAGATCATTATTAAGAATGATGCCATCCAGACATTGGCCAGCATCTGATTTTTGACATGAATGAAAACCATAGAAATATCAGAGATTTTAATCATTTAAAGATTTTAGAACGGCACATGCATAAGCATGTGCCGTTCTCTTATCACTCATTACCATCAAAATTAGTATCTATTCAGCAAGGCTGAACAGTTACCAACTTTGCATATTTTCTAATCAAACTGCATCAGTAAAATCATCTGTGCCGTTTCTACCATATTTGTTCCCGAATCCATACTGCTTTTCTGTATATACCGAAATGCCTCCGGCTCCGTCATATTATTGCGTTCCATCAAAAGTTTCTTAGCC
>CAJOPP010000137.1 GCA_905236365.1 uncultured Lachnospiraceae bacterium | reverse complement strand
TGTGTTGAATAAAGAATTGTCTTACCTCTCTTTTTCTCTTCTTTTATAAAATCTAAAATGATTTGACTTGAAATAATATCTAGTCCAGTTGTAGCTTCATCTAAAATATAATATTGTGGATTATGTACTAAACAACGAGCTAAGCCTACTCTTTGCGTTTGTCCTGTTGATAAATTTCCTATTTTAGCATTTTTTATTTCTTCTAAGTTTAATAATTTCAAAATTTCTTTTTCTCTTTTATTAATATCATCTATGTTCATTCCATATAATTTACCACACATCTGTAATAATTCGTGTGCAGATAGTCTGTTATATAATTTCGTATTACCGGATAAAAAAGCGATCTTTCTTTTTATATCCAATGCATTGTTTTTATAATTTTGTCCGTCTATTTCTACCGTTCCTTCTGACTGCTCCATAATCCCTGCTAACATTCTTAACATTGTTGTTTTTCCTGCACCATTTGGTCCAAGAATTCCAATTATTTCGCCTTTATCAGCCTTGAATGATACTCCATTCACTGCATAAAAACTTGTTTTCTTTTTGTTTTTATCTTGTCTGGTAAATTCCTTTTTTAGATTATTTACGTCTAACATCTTTTCCTCCTTTTATTGCTAATAAAACTTTATAAGTAACTATTCAGGTAACATTTTACCTTTTGAATAATCTATTATTTCAATTGATTCACCACCCAACTCAAAACTGCATCGTATTCCAGTTTCTGTGAATAATCTCTTAAGTTCTTCTCCATCTCAAAATCCGATTTTGACTGACCCACATATATATCCGGTGCTACACCTGCACAACGGTCTTCCCTCCCATCCTCATCAATCGATATTGAAGGGTAATAAACGTAAACCAATCCGGAATTCTTCAGTGTATCACATATGAAAGATGCCCCCAGTCCTTCTCCTCCGGTATTTGTACCAACAATCGTTCCCAAATGCTTCTCTTTAACCATTGCCATGTAAGTATCCGCCGCGGAACCCGTATCAGAACCAATCAGATAATACACTTCTTTCTTATCGGTTTGTTCTCCTTTGTATCGCAGTGTATCCTTATAATAAATAAAATCTTTATCTTTTCGATCATAGTATGAAAACCTCACTCCAAGGGAGTTTGACATCTTTTTATTTGATTTCGTATTCGGTACTTTCCAAAAATATGAAAATATCACATCCTCATCATATAATCCAGGATAAAGGTATTTTACTGCATAATTGTTTAATCCCCCATAGTTATCCCGCAAATCGATTACAATCGTTTGATACGGAGTATTCAGCAAATATTCCTTTAGTTGATCACCATTTGCATTCCCAAAATTATTAATCTTAACATACTCCAATTGATTTTCATCATCACGTTGCATAACAACATCTTCTTCCTGTAATTCCTCCATATGATAGTAATCATATTTTTCAGAAAAAAGATAGCCGTATGACCAGACAACTTCTGCCCCATTATTCATAAATAATGTTTGATGTATCTTTTGTCCTGCTTCATTTTTCCACACAACCTGAACTTCTTTTCCAACTTTATCATTCAGAACACAACCACCTCGATATGCCTGTTTATGTATATAATCGTATTGCAGGTCAAAGATCGATATATGCTCTACAATATATTGACCTGCATCCTCTCCATCTATTTGATCCAGTTCATAATTTTCCAATTCCGAACAGCCTTGCGGCAAACAATCATTTTCTACAACATATTTTCCATCAATATAGACAACTTTCACTAAATCTACATCTTCATACTCTTGTAATCCTTCCTCAATCTCCTGCCACCATGCATCTATTTTTTCTTTTCTTCCCAAACCTTGCACCACTTTTTCCGAATTGTAACAATTAAGACCTAAGAGATTGGAATACATAGGAAAACAGATATCTGTATGAAAACTGTTAAGATCCGCTGCAATTGCTTTCATTACTCCATAATATTCCAGATTATTTTTTGTGGCTTTTACCTCATTCAAATAATAGTCCTTTCTCGCCACAAAATCGATTCCATACAATGCCTTTTTCTGTTCCAGATACGGAACAGATTCTACCATTGTAGTGTAAAAGGCTTCAAAATCCTCAATCTTCTGCTCTGTCGTCAATTCAATTTTAGTCTCACCTTTATAAAAATGTTCATTCATAAATTTAAGCAAATCGAACCTATATAAGTAGATCCATGAACATATCAATATTAACCATACACTTGCAATTATCTTTAACATCTTCCTTTTTTTCATAATAATCTCCCACATGTTATTTAAAAATGCTAGTACAGAAGATATCCTGCTTTCAAATCATTCATACTTCTTTATGACGTGAAGGCAAACACATATTTCCTGTACCATCGTTTTCTATCTTATAATTCAGTCAAAATTTACAGAAACGAATTATTTTAAGTGTAACTCTTTTTGTGCTTGACGCTTACCGGCTTTCTTAACACATTCTCTGAAAACTATTGCTTGTCAATTCCTTCACAAAAATAGCACATCACCTAGCACCTTGCAATACCCTAATCTAACATTCGGGCAGTAAACCCATTATTCGGGCAAAATTCGTCATATCAGTCAAATCACACACAGCAAGCTATAGGAATGACCTAGTTTGTTCGCCATCAGAAAAAAACATAACCTTGTGCAACAGATGAATCCAATATAAAAAACTGATATAACATGATGTTTCTTTTCATCACCGCATATCAGTTTACATATACCACTTATTTATTCAAGGTTCTTACGTTTCATCCAGCCACACCTACATAATATGTATCAGCTTATCCTTATACTTACACTTATATTCGTACTTATCTTGATTACCTTTCAATACCGATTATGACAAGCTTGTCATAACCGCTATGCAACAGTTAGCGATGAACCTAAAAATAGATATCTTAAAGAGAATGGAATTGTGGCTGCTCTTATGGTAGAAAAAAAGAAGAATGAAGCAAAACTCTCTTATCCTTTATAATAAGCATCTTTTAATTAAAGAAATCCAGGTCACTGTTGATGGTAACATCTCACATGAACGGGCTGTAAAACTTATACTATACCTTGGTCACATTATTTTTATTCAAAGACAATTCATTCTCAAATACATATATCAAAAAGCAACCAATCGCAATATCCACATAAAAATCTTTCAAATCATAACAAGTCAAATGATAAAAATATACATAATCTAATGTATATCCCCAAAAAACTGAGTCAGCAAGATTTGACAATGCTGCCATTGTCAAAAATAAAAATGCATACATAAAATTATAATTCTTTTTTTTGCTTTTAATTAGAACCAGGCATATAACTATTAAGAGAACACTCTTTATAATCACTATCACAGTTGTGTTTAATTCTATGTTTAAAGTATTCAGTGCCGCCATCTGGTTTTCATTCTTTGTCTGTTTTATTTGCAACAATTCTCCTAATACATCAATATTCAAATTAAATTTATAAATAATCAACTTTAATGCTTGATCAATACCACTTCCGATTAGTATACAAATAACAATATTTTGAATTTTGTACGTCTGTTTTAATATTTTGTTTATGAGCCCATATAATATAATGGAAATCAAGAAATCAATGCCTAAAAAAAGCATATAACTCTTCAACTCAAGCATCTCATCTAAATAAGGTATATTTGAACAAATAAATACTAGTGGGCAAAGAATAAAACATAATATTTTCTTCATACTGTTAGAACCTTTCCGTTTAATTCATTACATGTATCCTGCAATCCTGCGGGATTGCCAACATGTTTTTTCATTATTCAAGAATAAATAGCCTTATTGTTTCCTTTACGAAAATATCACATCACCAAACACCTTGCAATACCCTAATCTAACATTCGGGCAGTAAACCCATTATTCGGTCGTTTACCTCAACATTCGGTCTATTTTGATTACTTTCGCAGTCTTACACAACAGCAAAATTTATTCTCTTTAACACGGATATCTAATGTTCCACCATTTCTTTGAACGGCATCTTCTACATTTAATATTCCAAAACCATGATTTCCCTTATCCTTTTTGGATGTTAATAATCTTCCATTTTTATCTGTTTGAAGATGATCAGAATCTGCTGAATTCTCAATGCATACTTCCATATACCTTTTTCCCTCTTCAATCTGCACTCTAAAAAAACGTTTCGTCTGCTCAGAAGCTTTGAGTGCTTCCACCGCATTTTTAAACAAATTAGAAAATATCGTACATAAGTCCATATCAGAAATCTTAACAGAATTGCTACATTCTCCTTTTACACTTACTTCAATCGCTGGTTCCAGCTGCCCTATATAATAATTAAGAATACTGTCCAACATCCGATTTCCCGTAGTGTAGGTACTTTTCCGTATAGTTTGCATATGCTCCATCATATTATCAATATACAATTGTGTCCGTTCAGAATTCCCCTCCATTACCAAAGTTCTAAGAGACATCATATGAGCATTCATATCATGTCTGTATTTTCTTGTGTCTTCCTCCTTTTGGAGTAACATTTCATAATACTGTACCTGTTGCTCCCGCATTTCCCTTTCTGTATGAAGCATATGCCTCATCTTTTCATTCATGTTTCGAATACAAAAAACAATATATGCAAAAAAACCAATGCTGATCATCGATAATATATTTATAACCATAACCATATCCTGCATCTCTTTATTCGTTTCATCTTGTATATAATCATTAAATATTGCTGTCTGAAAAATCATTTCTGCCAATACAAATACCAGCATTGGAATCATCATTTTTCTTAAATATAATGTTATTTTCTCCATAACATATATATTCATTTTATATTTTTGATATACAATACACATTATGATTATCATTAATAAACTAACACCACTCCCCAAGCATTCATTCTTTAAGGACAATTCCACTGGTGCCCCATTAAATGTAATATTTTCAATCAGTATACTAACCAGTTCACCCTGATAATACAACCAAAATCCTTCTCTTATTCCCCACGTCCAACTTTCAAATTGTGGTTTCCTTATCATCAGAAAATACAGCAGGAAAATCATTCCCCATAAGAGCAATTCCGCATTCACAGCAGATAAGTTTCCTTTTAACAAGATAAAAAGAAAAAGAGCATATCCTATTGCCCCCAGCCAAATTCTTCTTAATTTGCCACCAAATAATAACGGAATTGCCAACCATATTCGAGCCAGTTCCAACCCAAAAATTGTGCATAATAATATTTTGTCTTCCATAGTGCTCTCCCCTATCTATGCTTGATATCAAATTCCATAAATGCACTTTCAAATAGCTTCCGCTTTCTTTTAGAAAGAGGTATCTTTATCTTCCCCACCGTTATTTCCTTGTCCGTAAAATCTGTCACATGAAGCATATTCACAATGTACGTTTTGTGAACCTGAAAAAAACAGGTTTTATCCAGCAATTCTTCCGCCTGACTAAGAGAGAGATCCTTGTGATATAAATTTCCCTCTACATTGATTTCCACCCCGCCTTTATAGGCAGACAGATATTGGATATCTTTTTGCTGAATCCAGATAGAATTTCTGTTTTGAAAGACCTCTATCTTTTCCATGCCGATCATATATTTATTCCGGTATTTCTGTATTGCCGCCCGGATTTCTTCCTCGTCATAAGGCTTTGAAATAAAGCGCAATGTTTCCAAATCATAGGTTTCCTTAAACCGGTCTTCCCTTCCCGATGCAATGATAATCTGACAATCCGGATTCTTTTTTTTCAAGAGGATACCCACTTGAATGCCATCCAGTTCAGGCATCTCGATATCCAGAAATGCCAGCTGCACATTGCCTATTTTCTCTAACAGGCTCTTTCCGGAATCAAATTCTTCCAATTCAAAAGATATCTGTTCTTTATCTAAAATATTCTCAATGATTTGATGCAGCTTTTTACACATCATCAACTCATCATCACAAATTGCGATTCTTATTTTGTTGAAATCAGTGTTTGATTTCAAAAAAATCCCCCCCTTGCAGTCCAAAGCAATCTTATCTGCACAACACAAATCTTAACATCTCTTTGAAACCGGCATTTCCCACATTCAGATGTTTTCCATAAAATCACATTCTTGTATACCAAAATCAGTCTGTAATTATATTATATCTTCTCCAAACTTTCTGTGCAATAAATAAATTAGGCACAGAATGATTCTACCCATTCTGTGCCTCTATCTGATTCTCTATTTCACTTCTCTTTCCGAAGTGTCCTTCTCTACTTTGCCTCGATATGAGACAACATAGTTGCTTTCTTCTTTATCTCTGCCGGACAATTCCGTCCTGTTAAAATCAGCTTGACCTTGCTGTTTATCTCCAGTATCTCCTCAATATCTTCTATATACAGAATATTATAATCCAATAATCCCAATACTTCATCTAATATTACTACATCCGAACTTCCTGTATCGATTACTTTCTTAGCATAATGAAAACTATTCTTTGCCTTTGCGCGCTGTTCCTCCCGCTCTTCAAAGGTCAGTTGTCCGTACGGCTTCTCACTGTTCTCAAATGTAAAGAACTTGATCTCATCAAATTGACTCAGGATACTATAATCCGCGTCGGTTCCTTTCAAAAATTGTACAATTGTTACGTTCTCTCCAGCTCCCGCTGCCTTGACTGCAAGACCCATAGCTGCTGCCGTCTTGCCATAGCCTGCACCGTAAATAATATGTACATTATCCATACACTCCACCTCATATTCTATGAATAGAATAATCCTAGCATAAATTCTGCCAAAATGCAATGCCTATTCCATGCCGTCACTGATGCGGTCAAACAGGCAATTGCTTTGCAACCTCTGGAAACTTACTCCAAACATTCCATTTTACTTACAGAGACTTCATATGCCACTCTGTTAATGACTTCATCATTTTCCAATTTTTTCTGATATTCTCTGCTCTGAATCCTTCCCCATACTGCCACATGTTCACCAACCTCTAACTTCCCGGCAAATCTTGCATTTCTCCCCCAACAGATACAAGGGATATAATCGGACTTACCATATGCACGGTTTACAGCCAGCAATACGTCTGCAATCTCTCTTCCAAGCGGCGTCATCCGGTAAATCGGTGCCTTACATATATATCCATCTAAATAAATCTGATTCGGATGCTGCATCTCATCCTCATCATCTAAAATATTTAACTCTCTTACAAATAAAGATAAAATCAATCGGTTCTTTGTCTCTTCATGCTTGTTGTAGGAACGGAATTGTCCCTTTGCCTCAATGTGTTCTCCAATATGAGACTGCTCCACATCAATCAGACGGTCCGAAACCATCAAAGGAATCACATCTGTGGCATCGCTTAATCTGCTTACCAACAGATCCACCATGTAAAATCCCTCTCCAAAAATCTCATGACTAAAGGTAAAACCGGAAATAATCTCTCCTGCTACCACTGCCTGATTGTTACTTAATGCTTTTTCTGTCATCTTCTTTCTCCTTCCATGTACATTAATCATGTCTTTTTTCATAATAAACGACTTTTCTAAGCGCGTCCTTACCTCAGGTTCCTCACTCTGTATGCCATTGTACCAAATCATCTCAATACCCCGGCACTTGTAAATTCCAAACACACCATCTTGTATCAAACGGTTTGAAAATCATTTATCATGTACTATATCTTAGTACAGAAAGTCGATTTATAGAACGGGGATTTTTCTTCTAAAAAAGACTAGTTTTGTCGTTATTTGAAAGTTCTTTGTCGCATCGCCTCATACATGAGGACAGTTGAAGCAGTTGCCGCATTTAAGGACTCTACTTTTCCCATCATTGGAATCTTTATTTTCTGTTTTGTTGCATCTGACAGTTCATCAGACAGACCATTTCCCTCATTTCCGATGCAGAAAACAGTCGGATTTTGGTAATTGAAATCGTAAAACCGTTTTCCCTGTAAGTGGGCACTATATGTACAATAACCTGTCCGGTTCAGTTTACGAATAAATTCCGTCAGATTTTCGACATAACAAAACGGAATTCGGAAAATGGAACCCATTGTTGCCCGTACCACCTTGGGATTATACACATCTACCGTATCCCTGCTCATCACGATACCGGTTACTCCTGCTCCTTCTGCGGTACGCAGAATCGTTCCAAGATTGCCGGGATCCTGCAGGTTTTCCAATGCCATGATAAGAGGACATTCTCTGCCAGATTCATTTGGAAGCTGCCCCTGCAGGTTCAGTCCGCAGACCACCTCCGGTTCATAGTGATAGCACCTTACGATGCTTACAACTCCCTGGGGCGTTTTTGTATCCGAAATCGCCTCCATCACGTGGTCTGCCACTAATTCATATGCCCGGTCCGCAAACAGTTCTATATGCCTTTCATAAAAATCCTGCGTTACATAAGTCTCTACATGCATCTTTTCGGGAATTTCCGCAAACATACGGATTCCCTCTACCAGAAAAATATCCTGATTTCTACGCTCTTTTGTGCTTTTCCTGCACTTGATCACATTCTTTACTTTGTTATTTGCCGTACTTGTTATCATGAACGTCCTTTCATGGAAAGCTTTCCTTCCTTAACCAGAACCTTTCCTTCTCCTAATAATTCTTTCATTTCCGTAATAAGGTGCTCCTCAACCTTCACACCAAACTGATTTCCCAATGGTTTCATCTGTTTTTCCTGTTTCAAAAGAACCACGACACCGCTCTCACCCGGATGGCGATCAACGATCTCATAAAGAGCTGCCTCTTTCTCCTGATAATCTTCCTTGTTCTCACACTGCAGATAGACCTGTTTCGGGACCTCGGAAAACGGTACGATTTTCTCCAACAGGATTTTCCCCTCATCCTCACTGATCGATGCTCTTCCATATACAAAAATCTTAACATCCTGCTCAATATACTGTCGGTATTGCTCATACTTTTGAGGAAAAACCACAACCTCAATTGTACCCAATAAATCTTCTAATGTAAAGAATGCCATATTCTGATTATGTTTGGTAAGTTTCACCGTCTTTGCCGCCACCATACCTCCTAAAGTATAGTAGATCTGATCCTTTGCAACCGTAACTCCCGTCTCCGGATCTGCCATAAAATCATGGGTCGTTGCATCAATATTTCTGTTCATCAGATCCTGATAATCCTCCAATGGATGCCCGCTGACATACACCCCCAATACTTCCTTTTCGTAAGCAAGCTTCTCCTCTTTCCGGTACTCTTCTACCTTTGGATACGTGATATCAAAATCTTTCTTCTCTTCTTCTCCCAGGAAATCGAGCAGAGACATCTGACCGGTCATGGCACTTTTCTTCTCCTGATTGACCATATCGATCACCTGAACATATACCATCATCATTTGTCTCCGATTGGCATCAAATCCATCAAAGGCTCCCGACTTGATAAAACTTTCAATGGTCCGTTTATTTACTTCTTTATTGGAAAGACGGCTGATAAAATCTTTCAGGTCTTTATATCTTCCATTTCGCCTGCGTTCCTCCACAACAGAATCGATCACCGGTCTTCCCACACTCTTAAGGGCAGAAAGTCCATACCGGATTGCTCCGTCAGACACGGAAAAATGACTGTATCCTTCATTAATATCCGGAGGAAGGATCCGGATTCCCAATTTGCGGCAATGGGCAATATATTCCGATACTTTATCCGTACGATCCAATACCGAAGTAATAAGTGCCGCCATAAATTCTTCCGGATAATGACATTTCAAATATGCTGTCTGGTATGCAACCACAGCGTAAGCTGCGGCATGGGATTTATTAAACGCATACTTTGCAAAATCGATCATTTCATCGAAGATCTTGTTTGCTGTTTTCTCATCAATTCCTCTGCTGATGCATCCCGGAACATGTTCTTCTTCATTTCCATAGACAAAGTTCTGCCGTTCCCGCTGCATGACATCGCCTTTTTTCTTGGACATGGCACGCCGCACCAGATCGCTTCGTCCCATCGTATAGCCCGCAAGTTCCATAACAATCTGCATCACCTGCTCCTGATAAACAATACATCCATAGGTCGGTGCTAAAATCTTCTCAAGCTGCGGACAGTCATAGACAATCTCCTCCGGATGTTCTTTTCCCTTGATATACTTGGGAATAAAATCCATTGGACCCGGTCGGTACAGCGAAATGCCCGCAATAATATCCTCAATATTCCGCGGTTTCAGCTCCTTCATAAAGCTCTTCATCCCACTACTTTCAAGCTGGAAAATGCCGTCCGTCTGACCACTGCACAAAAGATCATAAACCGCTTCATCCTCCATATTCAGATGATCAATATCTATATCGATTCCTCTGCTCTGCCTGATATTGCGCACAGCATCCTGAATGACCGTCAACGTTCGAAGTCCCAGAAAATCCATCTTTAGAAGTCCCAGTTCTTCAATGGTGGTCATGGTAAACTGCGTCGTGATCGCATCTTCTGATCCTCTGGAAAGTGGAACGAATTCATCAATCGGCTTCTGACCGATCACAACACCGGCGGCATGCATTGAAGCATGTCTCGGCAACCCCTCTAACCTTCTGGACATGTCGATCAGATAGCGAACCTCTTCTTCCTCCGTATAGGCTTTTTTGAGATCCAGTGAAATCTTAAGTGCCTCATTGATGGTGATATTGTGTCCATTCTGCCCCATCGGAATCATCTTGGCAACCCGGTCCACGGCTGCATATGGCATATCCAACACCCGTCCCACATCCCGGATTACCATCCTTGCCGCCATTGTACCGAAGGTAACGATCTGAACCACCTTTTCCTTTCCGTATTTGCGGACTACATAATCAATTACTTCCTGTCTTCTCTCATAGCAAAAATCCACGTCAATATCAGGCATGGATACACGTTCCGGATTCAAAAAACGCTCAAAGATCAGATTAAAACGGATGGGATCGATATTCGTGATTCCAAGGCAGTAACTGACAATGGAACCGGCAGCCGAACCACGTCCCGGACCCACAGCAATTCCATGTTCCTTCCCATAACGGATAAAATCCCAAACGATCAGAAAATAATCCACATATCCCATATTCTGAATTGTCTCTAATTCATAACGCAGACGTTCCTGTAATTCTTCCGGAATCTCGTCATAAGTTCCATGTTCTTTTAGTTCCTCTACAGGTGTCGGAACTGGTAAGCACATATCATCATCACCACTTTGCGGAACTCCGATGGCACTGTTTGTTTTTTCTGCATACATTCCGCTTTGTGAAGCAGCGATAGCACTGTTCATTTGCTCTGTATGCGTTTCGCTCTGTGATCCTCCGATGGCACTCTTCATTTGCTCTGTGTCTTGTTCTGCTTTTATGCTTTCCCTCCCACTACGAAGGCCTGCCGCAGAATTGCCATATCGCTTATACAAACCCTCTTCACAGAGTGCTTTCAGATAAGAATAGGACGTAAAACCCTCCGGCACCTCAAACTTCGGAAGTTTTTTCTCACCAAAAACAATTTCCACATTGCAGCGTTCAGCGATCTTGCCGGTATTTTCCAATGCCTTTGGTGCATAGGGAAATAACTCTGCCATCTCCTCCTGGGACTTGAGATAATACTGTCCGCCCTCATAACGCATGCGATCTTCATCTGCTACTTTCTTTCCAGTCTGGATACAGAGCAGGATATCGTGTGCTTCCGCATCCTCTGCATTTACATAATGAAGGTCATTCGTTGCTACCAGCTCAATGCCGGTTTCCTGAGACATCCTCATTAACCCCTGATTAACCATCTTCTGCTCCGGAATCCCATGATCCTGTAACTCCAGAAAATAATTGCCTTTTCCAAAAATCTCCTGATGCTCCAGAGCTGCCTGCTTTGCTTCCTCATAAAATCCCTGCTTCAATTTGGTTGCTACCTCACCTGCCAGACAGGCAGATAATGCAATAATCCCCTCGTGAAATTCCTTCATGACCTCCCGATCGATACGCGGCTTATAATAATATCCTTCCGTAAATCCACGGGATACAATTTTCATCAGATTATGATAACCGGTATCATTCTCCGCTAACAACACCAGGTGATAATACCGTTCTTCTCCCTTGGAGATTTCCTTGTCAAAGCGGGAGCCCGGTGCCACATAGACCTCACAGCCAATGATCGGCTTGATTCCTTCTGCTTTACACGCCCTGTAAAAATCAATGACACCGTACATCACACCATGATCGGTAATGGCAATACTGTCCATCCCAAGCTCTTTCGTATGATGAACCAGTTCTTTTATTTTCGATGCACCATCTAACAGACTATATTCTGTGTGAACATGTAAATGTGTAAAACTCATCCTCTTCCTCCATAATGCCTTTTCTTTCCTATCAACAGAAGTCTGTCCATGACAGTTCACTCCTTTGCGTAACCGATTATCAAGACTCGCTTGCGAGTCTTGCACGCCGGATTCGGGTCAGCTTTAGCTGACAAATTCCTAACCGAATCCGTGCGCATCCTCGCG
>CAJOPP010000136.1 GCA_905236365.1 uncultured Lachnospiraceae bacterium | reverse complement strand
GTTTTCCGCAAGCGAGACGCTTTTGGAGCAAGAACCAGATAGTTCGCTCATTTGTGAAGAATATATTGATGGCGAGGAAGCGACCGTACCAATCATCGGTACAGGTGACCAAGCTCGTGCGCTTGCGCTGGTTCAGTATACAGACAACAATGGGTGCCCGCTGGAACTTTATGATCTGAGTTGGAAAAGGGATCGGGATGAAGATGTCGAAATGTACACATATCCCAGCGGCGTCAAATGGGTGGAGGACATTAAGGGAAAATGCCTCTATTTGCATAAATATCTTGGCTTACGCGATATGTCTCGAATTGATTTGCGAATCACAAAGGACCGTCGCGCATATTTCTTGGAAGCAAATTGTCTTCCCACTTTATGCATAAATAGTGCATTCGATCCCAAGTCTTATGATTGTGGACAGCAGTTTTCGGATATACTGCTTAAAATTATCGCGTCTGCAAAAGCGCGAGTTCAGCGAGGTGGATAATGAGGCTTTGTAATGGAATACAGGAACTGCTTACATTGGACAATATTGAAAATGCAGAGTCCAATTACCAAACGCGCTATGGTACACCGCCACTTAAACTGTCGAGCTGGAATCCATCTCTTTATTATGTGAATCATACACTATTGAACAGTGTTCTTTTCCCATTTCAAGCACCACTTATTGACTACATCTATTCCTACGACCTTGAAGATGAGCAGTTGAGCCATGTTGCCCAAAAACTTACGGGAAGCGCACTTTACAAGACTATTATAACAAATTCAGGAACGTCCTCAATCTCTCTGACGACCTCCGTCCTGGCGGCAATGTCTTGCAAGCGGCTACTGGTTATAAGCCCAACTTATTTTGCGACTTTTTACAATTGTTTTCAAAAGGGGATTCAGATCCGTGAAGTATATATGCAACGTGTCAACCAGGGCTACCGACTGCCACGCCAGGACATTTTATCTGCAATTGGAGACGTTGATGCGGTTTGGATTACAAGCCCCATTTACAACACGGGCATCTATCTGAATGAGTCGGATATACAATTTCTCCGCGAATATGTTTTGCCTGAAAAATATTTAATTGCAGACGAAAGCTTTTGTGAAAATGGGCTAGAACTGGCACGGCTATTTGGAGATTCTCCACATTTTATTGGCATATATGACCCCATGAAACAGTTCTTGCTTAATGGTGCCAAGTTTTCTGCGATTATTATTCCAAGGGCTTTACAAGCAATGTTTTGTCAATGGTCTGATATCATTTGCGGGAGCTTATCATACTCAGCGATTAATGCCATACGTTTTTTTGTATCCTCTGAATCCGAGCAGCTCTCTCGTAGTTTAAAAAATGAAAACCTTCTGATTCATGGAATAGTGAGGAACGTATTATTATCTTTTCCTGACATTAATCTTGATGACGCTTCTTCCGGGCACATGATGATGTGTTATGTACCTAAAATGCCCGCAGATTTTCTAACAGACTATGACGATATTCTACATTTTATTAACATGACCGGTACAAGTGTAATTCCTGGAAATAGGTTCCATTTTCCGAGCCGAGCTGGTTTTTCCTTTCGAATTAACGTGGCTCGGTATGAGCCACTCAAATTTGAACAGGCTCTTATGCGTGTGGCTACGTATTTCAGCGATTTTGCTCGGTAACCTCCGTGAATAAGCAATTAGCGACTCACTATTCTGCTGTACTTTCGTCTATATTCTCAGCCATTTCAATCAGGTTATCCTCTCCAAAATCTTTTATGGGAACATTGCTAAATATATCGGGAACCGCTTTCTTCAACAGGCCAGAAAGCAGCGCTGCAATTGCCCGCGGTATAGTGATCTCACTGTCTGGTTTCACCACCTGAAGACAGTACTCTTTTGGAAGCCGCTTTCTTTTTAGCATAGTTAAACTGGCACGCAATTTCACAAGTTCTTTTACGCTTCCAGCAAGAAGATAGGTGCACAGTCGGAAAGCAACTAGAGTATACACGGTTAGTTGGACAACTGCGACATACGAGCCGCTTGCTTCTGAAAGCAATCGTGGAAGCGTTTTTGGTTGACAGTCAAAAACATATTGATGGCACGCTTCGAGGAATGAAACCAACATATACTCGGGCTTGTGTTCAAAGTGGAAGTGAACGATGATTGGCCTATCCTGCGTTAATTCTTCCCAATCCGGCAATGCTGCAAAATCACGTGCCAGAGACTGATGGAGAAGTCCAATATGATTATAAAATAAAACGAACTTTTCATATATTCTTTCATCGGGGGGAAGCTGATTTACAATCTCTTTGGCACATTCCAGTATTTGATTTACCGCTAGAAATGCTAGGCGTTGCTTTCGATATAGGTCTTTAAAAATATTAAAGAGAAATGTTAACTGATCCGATGGGATGTACTCTCCATTTAAGGCCGCTTTCTTCATCTGCTCACACAAAAATTCCGTTGACTCTGTTAGGCTTCTTCTTGATGTATTGAGTTCAAAGACAAATGCCTGCACGAACTGTTTTGCCTGTAAAAAGCCTTCATATACTAATTCAGAAAAGACTTGCAGATTCTCAATATTTTGAGGTTCGCCAAGCAATAATAATGTGGGCTCATCTAGGACTGAAAACGAAACGCCATACATTGTGCCGAGTGATTCTACATTTAGTATAGAGCGTACGAAAGAACATTTGTCTGCAATATTATAATCTTCAGTACAATTGCCAAATTCGCTATCAAAAACAGTGACTTGGCGGAATGCATTCAAGCACATAGTGCTTCCACGAAAAGAAATGTGCATCATAATGAGTCCCAAAAAATCATTCTCTCTGATTGTTGCACCGCGAAAATCTACATTTTCAAATTTTCCCTTAGAAAATGTATTGTCGCTGATATTGGCAAGAGAAAAGTCGCAATCAAGAAAAGTGCAATTTGTAAAGTTGCAACTCAAGAGATCAACGTTTATAAATTGGCAGCGACTGAATGTGCAACCTGTGGCGTATATACATAAAAGACTGGAACGGTCGAAAGTGCAATCATTGAATTGCAAATTCATTAGGTGACAGCTTTCGATTGAAGATCTATTAAAACTCTGCTCGGAATATATATCTCCCGAATAAGATTTCCGGCAAATATCAAGATGTTCGTAGCTCATATTCACTCCCCATTTAATAGATAATTAGTGATTATCCTGCT
>CAJOPP010000135.1 GCA_905236365.1 uncultured Lachnospiraceae bacterium | reverse complement strand
TTTATTTTTGGGATTAATGCTGAGGCAATCTTTACTTCGAACCATTTATTACTTTACGAACGCAGATTTCGCCAAAGGAATCCAGTTATAGTACATGGGCTTACTGACTGGCACCGGAGCCTTCCAGTAGTGTATAAATAATTGAAGGGACTCTGGCTGGTTCCTGTTCATAGGGAGAAGCATCACAAGCCTGTCGTCCGGTATCAACAGCTGGTGATACCGTGGGATGTCCATGTTGATTGAATGACATTCCAAAACCTTCTGACAGATCATTAATCTTCTCTATGATTTTGCTGGCTGTTGTACCGTCTTGAATGACGGGGCAGAAATCATTTATGTCTGTTCTGGTGCTCATCCAGCAGGGAATGATCGTTACATTGTCATCTATGATCAGTTCGTCATTTTCAAATGTAAATGTTTGCTGCACGATCATGGTATCAACATCCCTGGGAACTGCTCTGCCACCGTAAGAAAAGTTTCCCAGCGAATAGAAGATATACCGCCCCTTGTATCGCTCTACCCCCTGCAGAATATGTGCATGATTGCCGATCACCAGATCTGCTCCAAGATCCACGCATAGATGTCCGAGATACCGCTGTTCATCATCAGGCAATGTCTCATAGTTTTTTCCCCAATGTATACAGCTGATGATCAAACTGGAGTCTGTCCGAAGATCAGCGATAGCATCACGCAAATAGCTTTCTGCAGTTTCCAGACTGCAATAAGTCGAATCGATTGACACGATCCCTATAGTAATGCCTGATACCGTCAACCGAACCACATTATCATAATAGGCAGCCGAAATCCCGTACGCATCGCAGGCATCAAGCGTATCTTCAAAACCCTGAAGGCCATAATCTATGTTATGGTTGTTCGCAAAACTGACAGCGTCTACACCGCCAAATTTGAGAGCAGTCAGGTATTCCGGCTTTCCCAGATGGCAGAATTTCTTTTCAGAAATACGTCCTTTTTTCTCCCTGTAGAAAGACTCCTGCCGTGTTGCTGATTCCGAAAGAACACCTTCCAGATTAGCAATAGTGATATCGTCCTTGGTAAACACATCGGAAACATTTTGAAGAAAATAATCTGCTCCGTATTTGGAGTAACAGTCATCCCAGGAATCTTCAAACTCCATTTTGTAATTCCTGCCAAGTGTACAATCGCCTGTAGCTGAAATCGTAATAGTCTTTATATCCTCACCAATGGTTTCACAGGAAACTGATACACCAGTGATCAGGCACAAAAGCGCAGTAAAGATTAAATAAGATGCGGCCTGTACGCGTTTATGACATAGCTTCACTTCTTTACTCCCCCAACTGCACATCATTTTTAAAATGCGGATCCAGACCGGCGGCGATCATGTTGTCGTAGTTTTTCCAGTACAGATAAAATCCGCCGATGTTATGCTGGACATCATCGATCCTCACACGGAACTTGTCGTTACGCATCATGAATGAATTCAGGATCCTCTCGGGATTCTGCATGAACATCGCCAGTTCAGGATAGAAGTAGCCGCTGAGCTGGCGGTCGGCGCGCGCTGCAATAACATCCAGCAATTCCTGCACATCAAAATCTCCGGTATCTATGCCATTATCCACCATGCGCTGCCATGTCTCAAAACTCGAGATCAGAAGCTCGAGGTTTGTGGGATAGGTGCGGTCACGGTCTTCGATACGGAAATAGTTGTTATATGCATTTGCCAGGGCAAAATCATAATAATCCTGACGGTCAACATACTTTGTCACTTCATTAAGACTGTAGGCGACCCAGTGATCACGGTATTGGGTGTAGTCTTCTGCTATAAAGTGGTCGATCGCTTTGCAGGCTGCATCCAGCCATTTCCGGTCACCGGTCAGGCTGTAAAGACGTGTAAGGGCAAACGTGCATTCGCCGTCATAGTAGATGGTGCGGAAATCCTCAGCTACTGTGAAGTCGCTGTTCAAAACATGTGTATAGCTCCCTTCTTCCGGATCCTGCTGACTTAAGATGCCTTCGCCAAGGGCGATGCACACATCCTGATATGTGTCCGTATCAAACACATCCATGTATTCAGTCATAGCAACAACTGCGATTCCGTTACCGCCGAGCTTGATCTCATCATCCTTTGCTTCATAAATATAACCCGCACCGTTTTCGTCATATGTGATCTGGTCCAGCATATAATCTATAGTATTCTCAATAAGCTTCTTCAACTCTTCATCAGGAAACATTCTATAACGGCAAATGAGTGACCAGATTGTCCCGCTGTGGCGCAGAATATTATAACTATCAATATCCTCATCATACTGGGGATAGATTCCGTAGACGAACGTCCCGTCTTCCTTAACCTGATCAACAAGAAACGAAGATGCACAGTCTATAATATTTGCGGCATAATCTGCATCCAGTGTGATGTCTTTCCGGCGGCCGGTATCAGCACCGGTATGGCAAAGGGGAAAAATGCTGTTGTTCTCATCACAGAACCATCCGATACAATCAAATTCGAGCATGTTTTCAGGAAGCTCCTCAATGGTTTCCATTCCTTTTTCTTCCAGACAGGTATTCATAAGACTTATGGAAACATTGTTTTCCTTGTAATCGTAGATATGCCTTCCGTTTAATTCCCCCTCAGGAAGCGCGGTCTCAAACGAAGGATCTAATGCCACACCATGGTAATCAAATCCACTGTGTATTTCACTTATCTCATACAAGAGTTCAGCAGCAGTGACGGGCCGGGCATTACTCACAACATCAGCACGAACCCACCTGGGTTCATAAGACTCCTTTTTTAAATCCTTGAGAGAATACCGGACAGCATCCTTCCATGCATCGGACAGCTTTTTACCTGTACCGGTATATACCTTTGCACGTGACGTCCCATCGCTTACGGAAAAGAAAACGACATTGCCCAATGGCTCCACCGGCGTACCACCTATCTCAGTAACTGTTTCTTCTGTTACAATCTCAGCTTTCAGGAGATCAGCTTTTTTCTGAAATAGTTTCTGATCTTCATTTAGCCTCAGTGAAAGCCATAAAAGAATTGCAAGAATGATGGCCGGCAACGGCAAAATCCAAAGGAGCTTTTTCTTTTTCATTGAAATATACCCTTTCATTGAAAAAACCACATGAAGGAAAGATCGATCATCATTTATATTTTCGATAACAATAAATTCCCCCGGGACTTTAATGCCCCGGGGAAACCCAGTTAATCACTGTTTTGCTTTTCTTTAAGAACGCTTTCCTTAATGAAGGTTTAATTTAGTTTGCGTTCATTCTGCGGCGGGTTACAAGAACAACACCAGCGCCAAGAACAAGGATCACACCAACTACGTAGAAGATTGTGGTACCAACACCACCGGTGCTCGGGAGTTCATTACCAGAGCGGTTAATAACCTTCTTTGCTGCCGGAATCAAATCTTCAAGATTCCTTTCAACTACATCAGTGTGGTCTTCTGTAGCAGTACTTTCGATCACGTTTCCGTCTTTATCATACTTGATGGTTCCGTCTGCCTTATAAATCTGATGATCCATTACCTGCGGATCTACTGTAATAGTACCGCCAACAAGATTGTATCCTGCAGGTGCTTCAGTCTCAACACCTTCCAAAGTCTTGTCCGCTGCAAGACCGATGATATAAAGCATACCATCTTCTCCAACTTCCATTACTGTCTCATCTGCTGCTTCAGCATTTACACTTGTTACAGTGTACACACCATCAGAACCAGTAGCGCTCACACCAGTGAATTTAAACTTAGCGCCAGCAAGAGGTTCATTATTCTCATCAACCTTCTTAAGAGCTGCAGCATAAGTGAAAATATCTACAGTTTTACTCCATTTCTCTTCCCACGGTTCGCCATCATCATCATCGTCATCATCATCGTCATCATCATCGTCGTCATCATCACCAGGCGTAGGTTTATATGTGTACGGTCTGATCGTGATCTCGTTCTTATCAGCAGCGTTAATATTTGTAACACTTGTTAATACTGCAGAATACTCAACAACGATCTGGGAACCAGCCTGATAAAGGCTTGTATATAACTTAGACGTATCATCTTTTACAGCCCACGTAACAAAGAAATTCTTATTAGTTGCATCGAATGACGGAGTAGGATTAATTGCTGTTTCTGTGCCATCCGGCTCAACGACTGTAACAGATTTAACTGTAACATCGCTCAGGAACTCAGGCAGTGTATCACTGATCTCATATCTTCTGACCTGCTCAGCATCTGACTCCTGTCCACCCGTAGGAATAAGCCAGTTAGGAGCATCAAATGTACCTTTATAGTTAATTGTTTCTCCGATTGAATAGGATGTTTTCTCGACTTCCTTCTTTGCATCAGGTTCTGTGGGGTTCTT
>CAJOPP010000134.1 GCA_905236365.1 uncultured Lachnospiraceae bacterium | reverse complement strand
GCCCAAGAGCGGCAGGATAATACTGGCTTGATGTAACCTATACAATCCGCAGATTTAGGTCTTAATGATATCTGCATGAAATCGTAGAATTATACCATCAGTAGTCTGAACCGATTGCATCGTAAATCTGCTTTGAAATCGGTTTACTCGCTGTTTTTTTAAAAAAGACGGAATTATCGAATACACTTTATTCCACTGATACTTCTTTATCCCAATGTCTCCTCTCCCTTGTCATGATTAAATCAGTCATCCTTGACCTGGACGGAACCGTCTATGAAGGTAGCAGGCTCATTAATGGTGCCGATATAGCTATTGCAGAGATGCGCGATAAGGGAATCAAAGTAATCTTCTGTACTAACAACTCCTCCAGGCCGGTCATTGATATATCAAATAAGCTGAACTCTATGGGGATAGATTGCAATGAAGAGGATGTGGTGTCATCCGCTTTCCTGGCAATAAGGTATGCTGTTGACAATCGTTTGGAGAAAGTGTACTTCTGTGGATCCGACAGGATGAAGGATGAATTTATGAGGAATGATATCGACCTGTGCAAACCCGAAGAATGCAGGAACCTGATTATAGGAATGGATACCGAATACGATTACAAGAAGATGACCTATGGTGTGCGTGCTGCTCTAAAAGCTAAAAATATAATAATCTGCAACGAGGACAGGCTGTATCCGACGGAAGATGGGATGATGCCTGGATGCGGAGCGATGGTATCTTCAATATTGTCGGTGACTCAGAAGAAGTATGATATTATATTAGGAAAACCTGGGACGGCGATGATGTCATTCATCTCGAAGAAGTATGGATTCAGACCGGAAGAGATGATGGTGATTGGGGACACGGAGACTTCAGATGTTGCAATGGCAAACGCATACGGGTCACCATCGTTATTAGTTGGAAAGGACATCAGGTCACTGGCAGATTCACCTCATAAATTGTAACGAACACGTCGTACAACTGGTGCTGAATATGTCGAGAATGAGTGTATGTGTGATTCAGTCAATCTTTAACGTCAAGAGAACACAGTTCGAATGCCAAGATGATATTCGATCGGTTCCATAGGCGAAATACGTCACGGACACGGTAAACGTCACACGCATGAGGGAATAGCTACGATGATGGACTCAAAGATGAGGATAGGAAGAATCTCCTGAAAGGCCAGAGGCATCTGTTCATGAAGAACTACAGGAATCTTGATGAGCAGAATGAGTTAAAGGTCAGAGATCTATTTGGGGCTGTTTTCGGATTTCGGAAGAATATGTATATTCAAAGAATCGCTCAGAGTGGCATGGGGGTCGAGTTTATATATTTAGATTCAGTCCATTGCCTAGTCACTTGTACGGTGATACCTCTATGATTTCGAAGATTCATTCGGATAAGTATATTTTTATTCATACACCGAAAACGTGCGTGCGTAATTTGTTTTTTAGAATTGACTGGACAATAGACGTTGTTGATTCAAATAAATCAGATACTATCAAAACTTATTTTGAGATTGACAAGTCTTTATCGCAGTATGCGTGTTATGAGTATTGCGATCCGATTGTATTTTCTTTTTTAAGCTTTGTTATGAAGAATAGTTATGATATCTATTCTGAATCTCCAATTACATTGGATTTGTATCACAAATTGACTACATTGTACATGCCTGTATTGGCCAAAGGTGATTCTTCACTATCTGTTGTGAGGATATTTGCGGATGTGAAAAATCCTTTTTTTAATGGTACGCACGTGGGTACTGGTGTTTCAGGCGGCATTGATAGTCTATGTACAACCATTCGTAATATTAATTCTAAAGATGAATCTTATCGTTTAACGGATTTAGTTTATTTTGATATCAAAACATTTGAATTTCCTAAGTTTACTCGTTCTAATTTAATTAAGCCAGTTACAATCTCTAATTATTATAATTTGCCTATTTTTAATATTCATTCTGATATAATGGCTAAGATACCTACGTGTAGCGGGTCTTTGCTTCATTATTATATTAGTTCTATAATGATAACACGGTGGTATTGGAGACGTTATTATCTTTCATCTACGTATTATATTAATGACTTAAACGTTGACAATTATAGTACTACTACTACTCCGGATCGTAATGAAATGTTGTTAGCGTATGTTGCTTCAACTAATGGTTTTGAAATTTTCCCAGAATCGATAGATTTGAAAAACCGTTATGAGAAAATTAAAGAAATATCTTCATCTCCTCCACCTATTGTTAATCCGTGTTTTATTTCTGCCGACAATTGTGGTTGGTGCCTTAAATGTATCCGCACGTTGATTTGTATCGATGCCAATAAAGATCTGGAGAAATATTCGAGTTCGTTTAATATTGATGAATATGTGAATAATAAGGATTTAGTTTATTCTTATGTTTTAAACAACGATTCGATATATTTAAGGGGCATTGCTAATTTGATAGATTGTCCTGAAAATTACATCGAAAGGAGTATCAGTAATATTGATGAACTTGTCACGGAAGCTTGCAGTCGTAATGTTTCTGGTGCTTTGTTTTACAGTGGTTATCAAAAATATATTCGTAAACAATATTCAGAAGCTTTGGATTTGTTCCTTAGATCAGAATCCTCCGGTTCTTCAAATCCATCTCTATTCGATTGTATTGGAGATATATTTTTTTCGGGAAAAGGCGTTGAAAAAGATTTGAAGAAAGCGGGTTCATATTATCTCAAAGCTTATAATATTGAAAGAACGGAGAATAGAAAAGAAAGGTTGTTTTCTTGTTTACTTTTAGATTCCAGCGCCGAGTCTATTTCTCAGTTAATGCAAATGATTTCACCCACATCTCCCGAAGATTATACATCTCTGAAATATTTAGGTATGCTTTATAGAAGAGGGCTTGGGTTTGAGAAGAATTTGTTAGATGCCGCTGAATTCTTAAAATCTGCTTATTTACATGATGTTGTAAATGCGGCTTATGAATATTTTGATGTATTATGGGATATAAATACGCCCGATTCGCTTGTGGAAATGATTTCAGTTGCTAAAGAATTAGAAGTTACCGGCGATAAATCGATACTGGGACGTTTTGGAAGAGCATATAGATATGGTCGCGGTGTAGATAAAAATCTAGAAACTGCGGCCAACTATTATTAGGCAGCCATTGGAGGTCCGTGGTGGGCTATTGGCGAATATTGCGATGTATTGTTATCAATTAATACTGATGATTCACTATCCACTCTTGTTGATTTTCTCAGATGTCAATATAAAAAAGGAGATAGTGGATCGATTGGTAGATTGGCTCGTTGTTACCGTGATGGCATTGGTGTTGATAAAGACACAGTCAGAGCATATCAGTTAATGATGGAAGCAGCGGAAAAAGGCTTATGGTGGGCCCCCAGAGAAGCAAAATTATTAGAATTTCAACTCAAATGTCCTCTAAGAATTGATCCGTCCAGTAATACGGTACTTTTCTCCTGTGAACACTATGGTGCAATTTCATCGATGATGGCCATCCGTTTTACAGATTATCCTACACAGGAAGCAATTTTATTGTTGCCCAATGGTGAGGATCGTGAGTCCATATCAAAACAACTGGTAGCGAACAACATTTTTAACAGAATTATTTTTTATGATAAAGGAAAACATCTCAAGATTGAAGATACAGAACAATTGATTGAGCAGCTACAAATTTACTATAGTGATTTATTCAGGTCAAACAATGTTACGAATTTAAAAGCCATTATTACTTCTTCCGACATCATTAATCCAGTTGCAACTTATTTGTATTTGAATGATGTCCACTATTCGTTTTTGGCCTTCTCTGGTTTGTATCATTATCATCCTTGGCTTTTAGATAGTGCATTCAAAGCCAATATTGTTTCAGATTCATATCATAAGCTTGAGAAAAAAGCGGGGTCAATAAATGGATCCAATTCATCAATTTGTGATTTGATTTATATTGATACATATGATGACCTTCCAGAAGTAGAAACACCTCTTCGCAAATATTCTTTAGATGATTGGTTTACTAACATATCAGATGATGACAAAGATAAAATAACAAAATGTTTTGGTTTGAATCAATATGCTATTGACGGTGCACAGTTATTTGTGACCGGGTCAATTGGTTTTATTGAAAATAGAACGAAGTATCGTGGAGAAAAGTGTAGTTATGTTAACTTGATTTTATCGGATCTATTCTTTAATAACCAGAAAAAGTTGGTTATAAAGCCTCACCCTAATGGTTTTCAATCGTTTAATTACCCCAAATATTTCCCTCATGCAGAAATAATTAGTAAGGATTGTCCAATTGAACTTTTTAGGTTGCTTAACGTTCATTATGAGTCTCTCGTTTCTACCTCAGAAACCGCTTATAATAAAATAAAAGATTATTGTGATTCGGCTTTATATATAAACTTATATTCATTTTTATCTATGATTGATTCGATAGATCTGATTATTGCTTGCATTCTTATTGCTGACAAAATAAAAATATCCGTTATTACACAAGATCTTTTTGACAGTAGTTTATTGAATGCTATAGCATCAAAACTAACTAAATCAAAAGTGTCGTTTGTCGAAGATATTGGTGGATCGAATTGCCATTTAATTAATCCTGTAAAAATACCTGATTTGCTTCCTGGTCATTTTTATTTTTCTTTTGAATCTATTAAAGATTTTAAAGAGGTTAACATTAAGATTATTGATTTATTTGATGACAAGGATGTTAAAATATACTTTTATTCTTCCACAGATTCACTAGTGAGTAAGTTACCTCAAAAAATTGTTAAAAAATTCGATTATTCGAGTAAACAATTGATTTTAAAATTTTCTAAATAAGACGTGAATTCGGTGTGAATTCGGCACATCTCAAGTGAATTAATTTCTCCGTGAATTCGGCACTTCGAGCAATAATCCGTGAATTCGGCACTTCATCCTTGAATCCTGAGTTCGCCAGATAGAGCAATGTGATGCGATCCCGTTCTTCGGTTTCCTGAAGGTCACTGGCAAGGGCTTAAACCCTGAGTTCGCCAGATAGAGCAATGTGATGCGATCCTGTTCTTCGATTTCTTGAAGGTCGCTGGCAAGGGCTTAAAAGAGGCCTTTC
>CAJOPP010000133.1 GCA_905236365.1 uncultured Lachnospiraceae bacterium | reverse complement strand
AGTGTCCGCTACGTTCGAAGGGAGCGAAATGCCTGAACACTTGGTGAGGTATTTTCGAACCTAGTGTGAAGGTATGCTTTAGCTGCGTGTCCGCAAAGACTTTGATTCCTACAACGCCTGCGTCCGTTTCTCCACCAACTTTCGAAGCGTCCCCCCTACAAACAGGAATTTATTTTTTTGTATTATGCTCCTCGATCAGTGTTGTTACAATACGAACCCCCATCACTCCAAATAAAGTTCCGAGTAGCATACCTCCAAGTACATCCGTTGGGAAATGAACATACAAGTATAACCGTGAAAAGGCCATCGTAAAGGCAAAAATACCTGCCAACACTTTATAGCGCCTTTTGATTGGCATCATGCAGATCACAGTCAGAAATTCGAACGCAGCTAATGTATGTCCGGACGGATAAGAATAATCACTCAGCTTTTTCACTAAGAGTTCATAATTCTCTACCATATCATAGGGTCTTGTCCGCATCACTAAATTTTTGATCAGCATATTTCCAAATATCAACCCTAACAAAAGTGCACAGGCCAAACATGCCCCCCACTTTCTATATTTGGGAATGCAAAGCAGAATAATGGCAATCAAAATGAAAAACCAACCTGCCGCCCCTAATGATGTGAAAATCGGACAAAATCTATCCAAAAATTCACTTTTAAGATTTTCCTGTATCCAATTTAAAATTGCAAAATCAAAATTAATAATCTTATCTGATAACATACTTTTTCTCCATTTTTGTATTTTCAGTGCTGTAATGACCAGATTGTTAATGCTTTATTGCTTTTTTGCACTTGTTTGGCTTATGATGATATCACTGTCAAAACTATACATTTGGGTTTTGCTTCGTTAAGCATAGTTATAACTCCAATATCATGTAATCATCTGCTATAATATCTGAAACATTCTTCCAGAATATGGCTCCAGATTTATTCGGCACTGTCCATTTCTTACCGAAATATCCTGTGTATGACATTGAATCTGTCCACCATAGATGTCACTTGCCGTGTGAATCAGTTCTTTAAGCATATGATTTCCTGACAATCTGACAGGATACTGCTCATAATGCATCTCTCCAAAATTAAAAATCACTAAAATCTGTTCCCCACCGGCATCTCTAATATACGCATAAACTAAATCCCATGCTTTATCATCTATCACATAGGAAAAACAATTGCGATTATACTCTGCATCATAGAGCGCCGGATGTGCCCGGTATATGTAATTCAAATCTCTCATGAACCGTTTCAACGCCATATGCATTGGAAATTGCCCTAATACTTCAAAATCCTGAGGACGGTATTCTGCCCATTCCCGAAACTGTCCAATCTCATTTCCCATGAAATTAAGTTTTTTCCCGGGATGTGTCATCATATACAGGAATAACGTCCGGCATTGGGCAAATTTTTCTTCATATTCTCCGTACATTTTATCAAGAATTGTTTTCTTTCCATGTACAACTTCGTCATGAGAAAATGCAAGGAGATATAACTCATTGTAAAAATAATGCATGGAAAAAAGCAGACTGGAATAGTATTCCCGACGCCTTTCCGGAGGATTTTCAAAAAAACGGAACGTATCATGCATAAATCCCAAATCCCATTTATAATCAAATCCCAGTCCACCATAAGCGACCGGTGCCGTAACTTTAAGGAAATCTGTGGAATCCTCGGCAATCAGAATCGCATGTGGATGAATATTATGGAGCCCTTCATTGAGACTTTTTACAAACAATAGTGCATCCTGGTTGACACCACATTCCTGCCTTCCTTTCCAGTAAATAATATTCGATATTGCGTCAAATCGTAACCCATCAAAATGATATTCTGACAACCAATAGTTTGCACAGGATTTTAGAAAGCTTGCCACTTCTCCTCTTCCATGGTCAAAATAATAGGAACCCCATTCACTCTTTTGTACATCTCCCGATGAAAGTTCATATAATGGAGTTCCATCAAATTCACAAAGTCCATAATCATCTACGGCCAAATGTACCATTACAAAATCCAGTATTACACCAATCCCTGCCATATGACACTGATTAATGAACTGCTTTAACCCGTTGCAATCACCATATCTTGCAGTAGGGGCAAAAAAACCGGTACTCTGATATCCCCAGGACTCATCCATAGGATGTTCATTTAATGGTAAAATTTCAATATGGGTATACCCCATCTCATGCATATACGGAATCAATACATCCGCCATTTCTTCATACCGATACCAGCAATCTCCATTCGCACGCCATGAACCAAAATGTAACTCATAAATATTAAAAGGTTGATTGTATCGTTTATCCGTATTCTTCATCCATTCCTGATCCGTAAAGGAAAACGCATGTAAATTCCGAATAATAGACGCAGAATTTGGTCTTAACTCCATACCAAATCCATATGGATCTGCTTTATCCGTCACACTTCCATCATGATGAAAAATACGAAACTTATACATTTGTCCTTCCTTCGCACCTTGAATATACCCACTATAAACACCACCCCGTCCCTGACAGGTAAGTTCTGTATCATGCCATGCATTAAATTCGCCAATTACAGTTACTTTCTTCGCACCTGGTGCATAAACTCGAAACCATACTCCATCCATTTCTATATGTGCACCAAAATATTCATATGCTTTCCATTCATTCCCTTTATAATATTCCTGCAAATTCATACATAAAACCTCTATTGTTCCTTCTTTTTAACAATAACCACCTGTTTGATGGTTATTCATTTTATTGATACACAGTTATAAACTATTAATATTCCTTTCAAACACCCAGTGAAAATCTTTCGTCAACTGACCCTTCAATTTTCACAGACAAACCTAATAGATAAATACAGCGAATATTGAACCATTTTGTCTTAGAACGAATATCCGCTGTAAAAACTTACTTCATCTTTTCTTTTATCTGTTGTAATAATACTTCGTATTCTTAATAACATTTCGAATACATAGCTATTATTATACGAAATAATTTCATAACCGTCAACTTTCTGCATATACTAAATAGAAAAGGCAAGGGACTTTTTTATGGAACCAATCAATCGACATCCATTAGAATCCATCACCAGAAACTCAGGTTTATCCATGTTAGAACTCCTGATTCCTTTTGTGGACTATCCTCTAAAGCTTCCTCTTGCTCTTTTTATCAAACTGAACGAGATCCGTCTGATCATAAATGCATTTCACTCCATAGAAACCATAGCCCGTCTTGGTTTACATAATACGTCAAGTAAACCTGTGGATATGTTAAGTTCCTTAACCGGAATCTCCCCGGAAGTATTGCAAATGTTAATGTCATTGTCAGATGGAATGAACGATTCGCTGTCGTCTGATCT
>CAJOPP010000132.1 GCA_905236365.1 uncultured Lachnospiraceae bacterium | reverse complement strand
CAGTGAGGCTGATATTCAAGCAGCAAGAGAGGCATATGATGCTTTGACAGATGAGCAGAAAGCATTGATAAGTGAAGAGACGAAGGCGGCACTAGAAAAAGCTGAAGAAGAACTTGCAAAATTAAAAGCAGAGAAGGAAGCGGCAGAGAAAGAAGCAGCAGAGAAAGAAGCAGCAGAGAAGAAAGCGGCAGTCGATAAGCTCGCAGCAGAATCAGCAGAGTATCTGATAGCAAACATCGGAACTGTAAGTGCAGAAAGTAAAGATGCTATTGAGACAGCAAGAACAGTCTACAATAATCTGACAGATGTTCAAAAAGCACTTGTTAATAATGTGGAGGTCCTTACAAAAGCAGAAGCAGACTTAAAGATTGCTTCACAGCCGACAGCACAGATTGTAGCAACAGATGTTAAAGTTACATCAATTGACCTGGATGGAATTTCAAAGAAGATTGCTGTAGGTAAGAAGATAGCATTGGAGGCAACTGTAGCGCCGGATAATGCAACAAATGCAAATATTATATGGTCTACAAGTGATGCAAAATTGGCTACAGTAAGTGACAAGGGTGTGGTGACAACAAAGAAAGCTGGTAAGAACAAGACAGTTACCATCATAGCAACTGCTGCTGATGGAAGTGGAGTACAGGCAACATACAAGATTCAGATTATGCCAAAGGCAGTGAAGAAGATTAAGTTAAAAGCATCTTCTACAACTGTAAAGGCGGGTAAGAAAGTCACATTGAAAGCAACCGTTACTCCTTCTGCTAAGGCTTCGGAGTTAAATAAGACTTTAGAGTGGTCAAGCAGTAATGAGAAATATGCAACGGTTACAAAGAAGGGTGTTGTTAAGACGAAAGCAGCTGGTAAGGGAAAGAAGGTTAAGATTACAGCACGATCAACAGATGGAACAAATAAGAAGGCATCTATTACAATTAAGATTAAAAAATAATTCAGCTTATTAAGTTCTTAATATAAGAATTGGCAAAAAGTAAGAATTAACAAAAAGAGGCGTATTCTCTAAGAATTTTTATGGAGAATGCACCTCTTTTTTATAATAATTGTTTAACGAGTTTTGACAGAATTCAAAAGTTTTATAAAAAAATGATAAAATGAGTTATCGAATTAAATTTTGTTATAAAAAAAAGATACTTTTGTAAAATTGATGTACTATCCAAAAAAAATAAACGTATTGTATAATATATTTATATATTTTTATTTGGAACAAATTGTCAAAAGATTATGATGATTCTTTTGATTTGTTTTGTATAGGCAAAGAGCCGAACTTGCTAGGAAGTATATCGAATTTGGCACTGGTCTAACAGCGAACCGGAATGGGAGCTGTGTATTGTACGATCTATGAAAAAGCTATTAACAGAAAGGGGGAAATATCTGTTGCAGAGTGTTTTTAGCTGCAAGAACTGTTAAGAAAGATTGTGCATGCTTATGAATGTGAAAAAGGAGGAAAAACATGCGGAAATTAAAGCATAATTTCAAGAAAAAAACAGTAGCGTTTATGATGGCATTATCCTTAGCTGTACAGCCATTTGCGGGAACCGTATTCAATACGGCGATTGTTGCGGAAGCTGCAGCTGCGGAGGTTGTTTCGATTGCAAAGTATGATGATAAAGCGAAAACTACAATTTTGAAAGAGGAAGACGGTACATTTAGTATTGTTTTACCTAGGATTAATGGTGAAGTTTTGTCAGAAAATGGATATGAACAATATAAAGATTCATTTTCCATCTTAGTGAAGTTGGAGGATGATGTAGACTTTTCTCCAATTGATGAGAAACTAAAAAATGTTCGGAGTGAAGTGGCGTTGCAGGCAGCTGATGATAAGGTGTATTATACACAGTATTGGTTGAATAAGGAAGAAAACTGGTCAGGCTGGGGAATGAAATTAAAACTGAGCGATGAAGTCGCATTTGTTCGATTCCAATCCAATGCGTATGAAGATATTTATCTGGATTATAAATTGCAAGAAGTTGGAAGAATCCAAACCATGGAATTTAAAGATCTGGATGGAGATGATAAGATTCAAATTGGAATTGGACAGACAGTGGTCATCAATTTTGACTATTTGCAGTTGAATGATGGAAAACTTGGTGCTGGTGAATACGGATATGAGAATTTTGAGTGGAAAGCACTTGTGGGTGGCACGGAAAAAAATCTTGATGATGTGTTCACGTGGGAACAGAATTATGGTTGGGACAGCTATCCGGAAAATGGTGGTTATTACTTCAATCCAATTAAAGAAAATATTACATTCCGTGCAATCTATAAGGAAAATCCGGAATTGTATGCAGACTATAAAGTGGAAATTCTCACGGGTACAAAGGGACCGGAATATGATCCGAATAATCCATATGCAACAGGGAATACTCTGGATCCGGGCACTAACAAAGAAGGCTATGAGCTGATATGGTATGATGAATTTGATGGTCAATATGGTGGCGATCAAGTTGATCCGAATACCGGATTGGATTTGAATAAATGGTCATATCAGTTAGGAAATGGTGTGACGGAGAGCGGCGGCGATAATAATATGGCCGGATGGGGAAATGGAGAAAGACAGTCATATACCAAAGAAAAGAAAAATATCGCTGTCAATGAGAATGGAAAAGGTCTTCTTCGTATTACAGCAGCCTATGAAGATGAAGGCGTTGCTATTGAAGGCGAAGATAAGAGCTTTTACAGTTCCGGACGTATTGTAACAAGGGGTGATGATGCGTCAAATCCTTTATTCAACACAACATATGGATATGTAGAATCCCGTATGGCATTACCGGAGACAGTAGGTGCATGGCCTGCATTCTGGATGTTGCCTCAATCGACAGAGCTTTATGGTGCATGGCCGTTATCCGGTGAAATTGATATCATGGAATCTTGCGGTAATCTGAAGAATCAGGCATGTGCCACTCTTCATTGGGGAACACCGGAGCATGTGTATCAGGGAAGCGGATATGTCGATTTGAATTCCTCGTTTAGTCACATGCATACCTATGCAGTAGAATGGGAACCAGGTAAGATTACATTTTACTATGACGGCAAGAAGATTTATACACAGGCAAGCTGGGGAATTAAGAGTGATCTTGTAGCTGCTGATTCTGTTACTTTTGACGCTCCATATGACCAACCATATTATCTGTTATTGAATCTTGCATTGGACAGTGGTAACTTTGGGGGAAAAGATAATATGACAACTTTCCAGGATACCATCAATATGTATGTGGATTATGTTCGTGTGTATCAGAAGAAAGAGGGTTATGATACAACTGGTATCCGTCGTCAGGTATTAGATGCAAAAACGGATTGGAAAAATGTTGCAGGAAACAAGATTTCTCAGATTACAGCTACTAATATCGTTGAAGCTGAGGATGGAAATGTCAATGCATTGGAAATAGCAGGTAAAGATGAAAAGTCAAAATGGTATCTGGCATATACGGAAGGTGGAGCCGCTAACGTTGAGTCATTTGTTAAGGATGATACCGAGTGGGCAAAAGTAAATGTAAAAAATGATGGAACCCAGAGTTATTCAGTACAGATGATTGGCCATTACAATGCACAGGCAGGTTATCTTTATAAGGTTTCATTTGATGCGTATGCAGAAGGTGGACTTGTAGGAAAAACCGCAAATGCTGATTCAAAGGAATATAAAGGCTGGAGTACTTATGGAAGTACCTCTTTTGTATTGGCAGATGAACCGCGAAGTTATTCATTCTTTGTGGACCAAAAAGCAGATTTTGATGACTGTAGAGTCGAGTTCAATTTTGGTAATTTGGGCGAAAAAATGAGTGAAGTAATATCCGGTAGTGCATATGTTGGCAATGTAAAAGTAGAGATTGTAGATCCGGAAGATATTGGAAGAGATTTGGTACGTTATCCGCAGCCACTTGTAGATGGTGAGATAATTTATAACGGTAACTTTGATCAAGGTGTGAATCATGCAGGCTTCTGGTCAGCTGGTGAAGGTACAACCTTTAAGGTGCCGGATTATACAACAGAGAGTCTGTTGAAAAGTGATATTGCTATCAAGGATGTAGCTGCCGGAGTAACAAAATATTATGAACGACGTGCACAGGTTTCAGCAGAAAATGAAAAGCCGTCAATTTATCAGGCAGGTTTTGCTTTAGATAAGAGTAAATATACAGCAGTATTTGATGTATATAGTGAGAAGACAACGACAGTCAATGCTGCAATTTATTCTGTAGATATCGCAGAGGATGGAACTCAGACATTAGGAAATAAATTATTGGAGTCTTCAACGCAGAATGTTGCAGCGAATAAGGTTGTAACGTATGCCTGTGATTTTGAACCATTACGTGCGTTGCAGAATGCTGCTTTTGTTCTTACATTTGGAGATGGTGCATCGGTTCAGGTAGATAATGTAAGTATGCTACCTGCAAATAAGGCTAGACAGGTTCACCCGGAGATTGAAAATGGAACGGCACAGGATATTACAAAGGACGTTAGTTCTTTAATTCGAATTAATTATATTATGCATGATAATGATGCAGTGAATCCGGATTCAAATCCATTCTACTTTGAAAAAGGGGAAGGTACGATTCAGTTAGCTCCTGCCACGAGTCCGAATGCGGAATTTGCCGGATGGTCCGAAAAAGAAACTGTAAAATATGTTGAGGATTATGTAACAGAAGTTTCAACAGATCGTGATGGTTTAACATTGCATGCACATTGGGGAGACCGTGTAACAGAATCAAAAGAACCAGAAACAATAGAAGAACCAGAACAACCAGAAGACACAACAGTTGCCGTTACCGGTGTCACTCTGGAACCGCAAACAGTGACAATTAATAAAGGTGAAGCTTTGCAACTTACAGCAACGGTTCTTCCGGAAGATGCGACGAATAAGAATATTAAGTGGACATCAGATAATCAGGCTGCGGTATTTGTAGATGATACTGGTCGTATTTCTGCATTAAATGCAACAAGTGAACCTGTTACCATTACAGCAACAACAGAAGATGGAAACTATACAGCAACATGTACAGTAACGGTTGTAATTAATGTAACTGGGATAAGTTTTGTGATAAATAATTGCGGTGTAACGGTTGGAAACGATATTGATTTGGTTCCACAGATTATTCCTGCTGATGCAACTAATCAGAATATAAAATGGGACACACCGGATCCAACGATTGCAAGGGTTGAAAATGGAAAGGTCACAGGGCTAAAAGAAGGAACGGCTACAATTATTGCCAAAACAGAAGACGGTGGTTTTGAAGCAAAATGTACAGTTACAGTATCGACCACAGAGGTCAAAGTAACAGGTATCATGTTTGCAGATAATAAGAAGTCTTTACTTGAAGGAGAAAGTGGTACGTTAAATCCAATTGTTACTCCTACTACTGCAACAAACCAAAACATAGAGTGGCATTCATCAGAACCGGAGATTGTAAAAGTCATTAATGGTGTGATTATTGGATTAGCAGCAGGTACTTCTGTTATTACAGCAAAGACAGAAGATGGTGAGTTTGAAGCGTATTGTACGGTTACTGTAACCGCAAATACAATTAAAGTGACAGGAGTTAGGATAGAACCATCTACAGTAACTTTAGAAGAAGGCGAGAGTAAAACACTGACTGCAATTATTGAACCGGAAAATGCAACAAATCAGGATATTGAGTGGAATACAGACCATCCGGCGAGTGTAGGTGTTTCTGGAGGAATCATTCAGGCAACGGGAATAATTCCAAACGAGCCGGTTAAAATTACAGCTACTACGAAAGATGGTAATTATGTAGCAACTTGTGAAGTTACGGTCGTTAAGAAAGTTGTACCGGTGACAGGCATCAGTTTGAAAGAACCGGAAATTGAGCTTATAGAAGGCGAAAGCAGACAGCTTATTGCAGCAATTGAGCCGGAAGATGCAACCAACAAGAATGTAACCTGGCAGTTAAAGAATGAAGCAGATTCAGAATGTGCAAAAGTTGACAGTGAAGGCAATGTAACAGCATTGAAAGAAGGAAAAGCGACAATTGTTGCTGTTTCAGAGGATGGTTCATATGAGGCAGAGTGTATTGTAACAGTCAAATCGAATGTTGTCGCAGTGACCGGTATCCATTTCGAAGAAACAGAAATTGAGCTTACAGAAGGCGAAAGCAGACAACTTGTTGCAATAATTGAACCGGAAGATGCAACCAATAAGAATATTATTTGGCATCCTCAGAATCCTGCACGTGCATATGTGGATGCGGAAGGTAATGTAACAGCATTGAAAGAAGGAAAAGCGATTATTACTGCAGTTTCAGAAGATGGTTCATATGAGGCAGAGTGTGTAGTAACAGTAAATGCAAAACCGGCAGAACCGATTGTTCAACCTCCGGTAGAAAATTATATTGTTACCTTTGATTCAAATGGTGGAACACCGGTTGATTCACAGATTGTAACACAGGGAGGCGTAGCTGTTTCTCCACAGCAACCTGTAAGAGAACGTTATACATTTGCAGGTTGGACATTGAACGGAAATGCATATAACTTCGGTACTCCGGTATATGGCAATATTATTCTGACTGCACAGTGGAATGAGATTAAGGCAACCGGTGTGAAGATTACAGGAAAAACAAAATATATTGAAGTAGGTACAAGTGCAAAGATTGCAGTTGGCAAGAAGGTTACATTAGTAGCAACGGTATCACCGGTAAATGTAACCAATGCTACAGTAATATGGAAGAGTAGCAATACCAAATATGCGACTGTGAATAAGAACGGAGTTGTAACGGCAAAGAAAGCCGGAAAGAATAAGACTGTTAAAATCACTGCGACAACAGCAGATGGAAGCAATAAGAAAAAGACCTTTAAGGTTAAGATTATGCCAAAGGCGGTTAAGAAGATTACATTGACTGCTGGTGCTAAGACTGTTAAGGCAGGTAAGAAGGTAACTATTAAAGCAACAGTTACACCATCTGATAAGAAGCAGGTAAATACAACACTTAAGTGGGTGAGCAGTAATACGAAGTATGCGACTGTAAGCAAGAAGGGTGTTGTCAAAACGAAGAAAGCCGGAAAAGGCAAGACAGTTAAGATTACAGCATATTCAACAGATGGAAGTAATAAGAAAAAGACAGTTAAAATTAAGATTACAAAATAATCATAAATAACAGCAGATTAGAAAGAGGTTATCATGTGAAAATATTCATGTGATAATCTCTTTTTCTATTGCAATGGAGCAATGGAATTCTATATTATTTTAATCCAATGAAGGGAATAACACTCTGTATTTTACTTTTTTTACTGTTGTACATTTTGAAAAAATCAAGTATGATAATAACATAAAGCATTTTCATTGAGAGTAAATAAGAATGAAATGCTTAAGAATTGTAACAACATAAAGAGTTGTGTAACAGTTCAATGATAAAAATGAAGGAAAGAGAGGTGTGAGTGCTATGGAGATACTTTGTTGGTTGCTAATAGCAGCAATTTTTATTGTTGTTGAACTTGTATCATTAGGACTGACTACGATTTGGTTTGCTGGAGGTGCATTTATAGCAGCAATAGTAGCAGCACTTGGAGCCAATGTGATTGTTCAGATTCTTTGTTTTATTGCATTTTCTTTAGTGTTGCTATTCTTTACAAGACCTGTGGCAATAAAATATTTGGATTCCAAAACGGAAAAAACAAATGCAGAGGCGTTGGTAGGACAGAATGCAGTTGTAATCTCTGAGATTAACAATGCAGAAAGTACCGGTCAGGCAAAAGTAAATGGTATGGAGTGGACAGCAAGAGCACGTGATGATGCCATAGTGATTCCTAAGGGAGAAAGTGTCAGAATTGTTGAAATTCAAGGAGTTAAACTAATTGTAGAAACGATCAATAAAGAGGCATCCCAAAATGAGTAGTGAGATATGGAAGTATCCGGTGAGGAGAGAAGGAATCCTAAACTGGAATAAGAAAATTAAAAACAAAAATAGAAAGGAAGTATGAATTATGAATCCAGCATTTGCATTTTTAATATTTTTGGTATTTATTGTAATCATTATTATTTTAAGTAGTATTCGGATTGTACCACAGGCTCATGCATATGTAATTGAGCGTCTGGGAGCTTATACCGGAACATGGTCAGTTGGTTTTCATTTAAAAACACCAATCATTGACAAGGTAGCAAAGCGAATCACCTTAAAGGAACAGGTTGTAGACTTTCCACCACAGCCGGTAATTACGAAAGATAACGTTACGATGCAGATTGATACGGTTGTATTTTTTCAAATTACAGATCCAAAGCTGTTTTGTTATGGTGTAGAGAATCCGATTATGGCAATCGAGAATTTGACAGCAACAACCTTACGTAATATTATTGGCGATCTGGAGTTAGATCAGACGTTGACATCCAGAGAGACAATTAACACAAAAATGAGAGCAACTTTAGATGAGGCAACAGATCCTTGGGGTATTAAGGTGAATCGTGTAGAACTTAAGAATATTATACCACCGGCTGCCATCCGGGATGCAATGGAGAAACAGATGAAGGCAGAACGTGAAAGACGTGAGCAGATTCTGAAAGCAGAAGGTGAGAAGAAGTCTGCAGTCCTGATTGCAGAAGGTCATAAAGAATCTGTGATCTTGGAGGCAGAAGCTGAGAAACAATCTGCAATCCTAAAAGCAGAAGCGAAAAAAGAGGCTACGATTCGTGAGGCTGAAGGTCAGGCTCAGGCAATTCTTGCAATTCAGCAGGCAAATGCAGATGGTATTCGTTTGCTGAATGAAGCATCACCATCCGGTGAAGTGATTCAGTTAAAGAGTTTGGAGGCATTTACCAAAGCAGCCGATGGTCAGGCGACTAAGATTATTATTCCATCTGAGATTCAAGGTCTTGCAGGTCTTGCAAAATCTGTTGTGGAAGTAACGAAAGAGCAGTAATATTGAATGACCGCAAAGTGTTATTTTGAGTTCACTTTGCGGTTATCTTCGTATGTAATAGGAAAATCCTTGATTTTTCTATTATACAACAATGCTCCGTGAGGTTCACAAATGTTATGCAAAGATTCGTAGCACGTTGCAAGTATTGTATGCACTGCCTTGTCTAAGGAGCATGGCATGAATTTTGTTTCTGGTGCAACCCGCGGTAGGCGGAGAATTTCGAGACAGTTACATAAAAAATAATTTTTTGTAAGATAATAGTTCAGCCTTTAGCTTCACTGTTATGCATTGGATACAGCTTTGCATCTCAGTGTGCCTGATGCTGGTACAATTTACGTTGTCGGCACACCGCCTGCAACAAGTGCATGCGGCTGAAGAGAGAACTGTTACTTTGGAAGTATATTTGGGAGGGGAAAACCTGACAAAGTAAAATGTAAATATATATTGATACCCGAACCCAAATAAGTGTTTCAATAATCAGATGTCGGGGTCAAAACTATGCATTTTGGTTTTGCTTCGTCAAGTTGCACATAAAATATGCATTTCCACTCAGTCAGGCTGAACGTT
>CAJOPP010000131.1 GCA_905236365.1 uncultured Lachnospiraceae bacterium | reverse complement strand
CCTACTTAGTGCTGCTTCGTTCCCGACCTGACACGGTTCATAGGTTTCCATTGCGCAAGACCCGCACGTCAACGCCACTTACTATGGCCAGCACTCAAGGCAAGACCCGAGGCAGGCCAACACCCTTGCTATAGCGGATTGCAAGTACAGGGGACCGCTACTCCCCCGGCTGCATGGAAAGATTAAACTATATACAAAACGGATTCTTTCAAATCATTCATCATCAAATGACCAAAACAAAATCCTATAAATAATAACATTGCCTAGTATACATAACTTTTTCCATTCTGTCAACTTTTCTTCGATTACAAATTCATCTTTTTTGCCCGAAGCATCCGAAAGAAATCTGACAGCATAGCAGAACATTCCTCCTCCAGCACACCATGTTCAAACACTACCTGATGATTAAATGCCTCGACCTGAAACAAATTGAGAACTGAACCTGCACAACCCGCCTTTTTATTCATGGCACCCACAACGACTCTGGGAATCCTTGCCTGCACTATGGCACCGGCACACATCTGACAAGGCTCTAATGTAATATACATAGTGCACTCCTCCAGTCTCCAGTCCCCTAATCTTTTCGAAGCTTTTTCAATTGCTAACAGCTCTGCATGGGCAAGGGTGGTTTTCTTTGCATTTCGTTTATTATATCCTCTGGCAATGATGGCATTATCTTTTACGATCACACAGCCAATCGGAACATCCCCGGCCTGTGCTGCTTTTTGTGCCTGTTTGATTGCTGCTCTCATATATTTTTCATCGATAGTCATTGTATTTCTCCATAAAATGTGATAATTTAATTTTAAATGTTTCTCGCTGTTTTTGCAAGTGTGGAACGTGGCATTTGTTACACAATGGTTACCGTTGTTACTGTTCAGCATCCGGCTTGTCACCAAACAGTAACACACAAGGAGATTTAAGGCTATGTCATTTAAACTTACCACTGACCGCCTGCTCTTACAGATTGAAGACAGTTCAAAGGCCAGACAAATCCAACAATTTTATATTAAAAATAAAGCATTGTTTGAACGGTTTGAACCTACCAGACCAGAACAATTTTATACCATGGAATTTCAAACTGCCTCCATTGATTACGAATATAATGAAATCATAAAAGGAAAAAGCCTTCGATATTATGTCTATCAGAAGAAAGATCCTGATACCTTAATCGGTATTGTTAATTTTTCCCGTATGGAGCATGGTCCTTTTTCCTGTGCTTCCATCGGCTACAAATTCGATACCGACTATCACGGGAATGGTTATGCATTTGAAGCTTGTCAGG
Source organism: uncultured Lachnospiraceae bacterium (assembly GCA_905236365.1). Classification (GTDB taxonomy): domain Bacteria; phylum Bacillota; class Clostridia; order Lachnospirales; family Lachnospiraceae; genus CAG-590. Next base: position 871 of record CAJOPP010000131.1, on the reverse strand, counting down.
CAGCTATTTCCGTTATTTTTTACAATTACAAGATTCACCGGATTGAAGCCCGTGTAGCTCCGGATAACATTCCTTCCATCAAATTACTGGAACGTCTTGGTTTTTCTTTTGAAGGAATCGAATACAAGAGTGTGGAAGTCATGGGTACCTTTCGGGATCATTACAGATACGGACTAATCTCTACGATCCAATAACCAAATTCTCCTGTTTTGATTCCCGTTTTCTTTACCGGAATGAACTGTTCAAAGCCGAACATATTGGCGAGGTATTTTTCGCGATTTGAAAACACACCCGGAACCCCGATGATTGCCTGTTCCGAACCATTATCAAACCGCATTTTCCCCAGGAGCAGATACTGATATGTATAATAACCATGTGTCAGGAAACTATTTACTCCCAACTTCCAATTCCGCATATCCAGTTTTCCAATATCCCGCGGATGTATCCGTACACAATCAAATAATTCCGTTGCTCCATACATTGGCAGCTTCGGATATTCTTCCAGCATCTTGTCAAAGGCATCTGCATACTCTTTCTGTTCGTTTCTTTTTTTATAATATGGACAGTCATCACACTTTTCGTAAATATCGTTCCTTTGATTTTTACAGGTCTTTTTCTCATTGTGCTCACAATCGGAACCGTTTTGATCTGCCATAGAACGGCTACTATTTTCTTCTTTTATTGTATTGTTTTTTAATATCTTTTTAAGTTGCCCGTTATCTACTTCCTTTTTTGAAAAATAATCACCTTTCAGTTCTGTGTTTCCGCCCGAATTTCCGTGTTGATATTTTGTTTCTGAAATTCTACTCAAACTTCCTTGCTGATTCCTACAGTCCTCTTTTAATATTCTATTTAAACTGCCCTGTTCATT
>CAJOPP010000130.1 GCA_905236365.1 uncultured Lachnospiraceae bacterium | reverse complement strand
GAGATAAAGGTCGAGAGTGAAACCGGATACAATGTAATTATCATAGAGGATGGGAAAGCATATGTAAAGGATGCAGACTGTCCGGACAAGTATTGTGTCACAATGGGAAAGGTTTCCGGCAACCATGAAAGTCTGGTTTGTCTGCCACACAAAATGATAGTTGAAGTGGAGATTGGAGAAAACGGAAACGATGGGACAGAGATGGAAATTGATTCCATTGCAAAATAGTATAACCCAACTGAATTATCCTCATGTTTCGCTTGTCTGTTTTTCTGACAGCACATACGAAAAAGCCTCAGTGTACATAGAAATCATGAAAACAGGAGGTAGAACAAATGTCGAAGAAAGTAGCAAAGATCGGAATTTTTGTCGCACTGGCAATGGTATTCAGTTATATTGAAGTTTTGATTCCGTTCTCCTTCGGGATTCCGGGAGTGAAACTTGGAATTGCTAACATTGTGGTGGTAACCGCACTTTATCTTATGACGCCGGGGGAGGCATTTATGATTTCGATGGTTCGCATTTTCCTGATAGGTATTCTGTTTGGAAACGGGGTATCCCTTCTCTACAGTTTTACAGGCGGAATCCTCAGTTTTTTGGTCATGTATTTCTTCCGGAAACGGGATTGGTTTTCCGTGATTGGAGTCAGTGTTCTGGGTGGCGTATTTCACAATCTGGGACAGATTTTATCTGCAGCACTTGTGATCCGCAGTGAAAAGATCTTATACTATTTTCCTGTTTTACTGGTTGCAGGTGTGCTCACCGGAGCATTGATCGGATTTTTATCCGAAAAAATCGTGAAAGCGATGAAGATACAGTCAGAGACGGTATAATTGGAGGGAAGCACTTGCGATGGCGTGCACATTGTCGCATTCATATGCATGGTATCAGCAATCGATGCGCAATGTATATTATGAAATATGTCAGCATAGCTGACGCAAATCCCGCGCCAAGACTCGCGAGCGAGTCTTAAATGTATAGAAGGAGTGTTTATTGTATGATGAAAATGTAGAAGGAGAAATGAGCATGGGAAGAAAAACATTGTTAATAATTGGAATACTAGTGTTAATTGTAATTGGCGAATGCTGTTTTGTGTATGCAAAATCCGTTGATAATCGCGTAGTGGTCAAAAATCACCAGATTGTAAAAGGCACAGAGACGTGGGATGATTTTAAGCAGAACACTTCAAACGGTAAAGAGGATACAATTCACGTTATAATTGATCAAGAAGGAAAACGTTATGATAATACGTTATCCTTTGATGGGACATATTATCAATATGATAGCGAAGAGGAAAATAAGACGTTTAAGCGGAAGCATTTATTGGATTTGCGAGGGGAAGTTCCGGTCTCAAAAGTGATGGCTCACTGGGTAGTGTTGGCGGATCAACAGTATACATTGGAGCAGCTGATGCATAGCTTGGAGAGCAATGATAGTGGAGATTGGTTGGATTTTGATATTATTTTTCTTGATTAAGGAGGTGCAAATAAAGATGTATGACATCATTTTATTTGACTTAGACGGAACGTTGTCAGATTCACAGCCGGGTATAAAAAAAGGAATAGAATATGCACTTTCAAAATATGGGATTACTTTGGAGGCAGAGGAGATCAGAAAATTTCTCGGTCCTCCTATAAGAGATTCTTTCAGGGATTTCTGCAATTTTAATGATGAGCAATGTGAACAGGCAGTAGAATATTACAGAGAGTATTACGGTGAAAGGGGGCTTTTTGAAAATGAGCTTTATCCAGGAATGAAGGAATTGCTTGACAGGCTTAAGAACAAAGGCAAGAGGCTATTGATTGCAACATCAAAGCCGGAAGCTTATACATATAGGATTGTTGAGCATTTTGGAATTACGGATTATTTCGAGGTGATAGCGGGGTCTACTATGGATGGAAGTCGTAATCGTAAAGTGGATGTGATAAGATATGCACTTGATCATGCAGGAGTCAAAGATGTTTCGGCGGCAGTTATGATTGGAGACAGACAATATGACATTCTCGGTGCAAATGAAGTGGGAATGGACAGTATCGGAGTTCTCTACGGATATGGGGATTATGACGAATTAAAAAATGCAGGAGCAGTATATTTATCTGAAACAGTGGAAGAAATTGAAACATATATATAGTATTTTTGTAACTGTTCAGGTAGCATTTCGCATTTACTAAGAGATACGTACAAAAGTATATATTTGTAATATAGAATTATGTATATTATAGATTAAGAAACAGACAGGATGACGTGATAAATAATAGGTAGAACATGTTTTTGAGGAGGGCTTTCCTGTGAAGAAGATTGGAATTGGATATGAGAATTACAAAAGGATAATAGATGATGACTGTTATTATATAGATAAGACACTGATTATACGTGATGTAGT
>CAJOPP010000129.1 GCA_905236365.1 uncultured Lachnospiraceae bacterium | reverse complement strand
TCATTTACTTAAGCCGGACGTTGCCGGATATGTTATATGTTTTCCATTCCGGGCACGAGCTAAAGCATACCTTCGAACTAAGCTCGTACCTCGCGAAGGTATACTTTCGCTCATGCCCGAAATAATACGAAATCAGGAGGATTGATATCATGATAGAGATTGAATTACAAAATGGTCATATTCTTGCACCATTTTTTAAAGACGCATATGACAGTTGCCCTGAAGCATTTATCCAGGGAGTTATGGGACGAGGATTTTGCGATTCTTTAGAGCATCCGACCTATGGGATTATTCAGATGGGACATTACTGCTATCTTGGCGGTAACGGTGCCGGTATTGAGAAGAAGAATTTATTATCTATTCTGCATACCTTGATACAAAGGCCTTATCTTGTATTGATTCCTCTTTCTGAATCCTGGGATCTTTATCAGTATCCTGCCTATAAAAAGACTACCCGATACGCATTGAACCAACCAAACCCTCTTTATTTTAACAAAGCTAAACTTTCTTCATATATTTCTCATGTTGCCTATGATCCGAATTATGTAGGAGAAACCATAACAAGACGGTTTGTGGTAAAACCTATTGATGAGATTTATTATTATCTGATTCAAAAACAGGAGTGGAGTCAGGAATTTACCACGAACTACGTGGATTATGCTTCCTACCAGAAGAACGGATTTGGTTTTGTCATCATTGAAGGAATCAGTGGTAAGATAGCCGCCATCTCTTCCTCCTTTTCTACAAGTCTTGACAGTATCGAAATAGAGATTGCAACCTCTCCATGGTATCGAAGACGAGGATTTGGTACTGCTGTTTCAGCTCGCATGGTACTAGAGTGCCTCAAGCGGGAAAAGCAACCGAGATGGGATGCTACCAATCTCATTTCAGTATCCATAGCAGAAAAACTTGGATTTCGTCTTTCTGAAGAATATAGCGCTTATATACTGAACTAATAATAATCACTGTATCTATTCAGCTATACCTCATAGTTACGCGACAGACATGGTGTCAACGCACATTCCAGTATGCCTGTCTCATCACAAAATATACGCTATCGTACGCATCTCGCAATGAATGCGAGATGCTACCTGAACAGTTACGAATCACTACATAAAAGGAGAAAACAATGAAACACAAAAAAACAAGTATTTTATTCCTGCTTTTTTTAGCTGTATCCTTTGCACTGACAGGATGCGGACAGAATTTTGATGCCAGCCGCTATGTACAGGCATGTCTGGATGCAAACACACATGGTGAATTTAATGATTATGCTGAAATAACCAAAATTTCAGTGGAAGATGCCAGGAAACAGTATGACAATTTGCTGGATCAGGAAATCGCAGCCTTTGACGAATACAACTTAAGTAACGAAAAGAAAGAAAAGTTCCGGACATTATTTGAAAAAATGTATAAGTCTTTTAAATACGAAGTTGGCGAGGCAACCAAAAAGAAGGATGGTTCTTATTCCGTACCGGTAACCACTTACAAGATGCTTGCATTCCAAAATTTAGCTGAAGATATGACGACTTTTATCATGGATTATTATCAGGATGCAATTGCTGCCGGCAAGTCACCATCTGAGAATGAAGCTTTTGAAGTCGCCACTGACTTTATGTATGACTATATCACTAAGAATATCGACAATCCAGAATATGAGGAAGCCGTTACTACCACTGTGACTGTTGCAAAAACAGACAACAATTCCAATATTTACACACTCACCAATGACGAATTGAACAATCTGCTTAATACTATGTTTGATTTTGAAAATATCAGGTAACAGAAAATAAACAAAATTCTTATGCTCTCAACACGCTTTGAGACATATTTTAGAAGGAGGTTCCACCATGGATCTGTGCGAACAATGTGTTCATTATGTATATGACGAAGACTGGGAATATTATGAATGTGATGTCAATCTTGACGAAGACGATATGGTCAAGTTCTTACAGGGAAGAAACACAAACTGTTCCTTCTTCCGACTGGATGATGAATACGGTGTAGTGCGAAAGCAAATGTAGCCGACCCGGAACAAAAAGACCATTTGCAACAAAAATTGCAAATGGTCTTTTTGTAAACTCAGTATACGGATACCCAGCTCATTGTTTGCAAGAAATTATGCCTCTTCTACGTGATCTTTCAAATACTCAATAACATCTTCTACTGTTGCAATATTCTCTAATTCTTCTGAAGGAATCTCAACATCATATTCCTCTTCTAAAGCCATAACCAACTCAAATAAATCCAATGAATCTGCTCCTAAATCCTCCTTGAAATTAGAAGTTAACTCAATCTCGCTCTCATCAACGTTCAATTGCTCAGCGATAATTTCTTTCATCTTTTCAAACATATTTTCTATCTCCTTTTATTTATAATTTGTATGGTCTTTAACGTTTGACCGTTACTGTCACAACAAAATATACAACATGATATAAAACCTGTCAAGTTTTCATTAAAAAAATATTATTTTTCTTATGAAAATATCCTAAAAAAAACAGAAACTGAAACAAATTATTGACATTTTATTGATGAAATTATTATAATAGGAATAATTACTGAAATAAGAAAAATCATTATCAGATACACAAAGCTATCCTGATACTGCGATATATATCAACGGC
>CAJOPP010000128.1 GCA_905236365.1 uncultured Lachnospiraceae bacterium | reverse complement strand
TGATTTGAGAGGTTACCACATTATGACAAGTACTTGTTACTGTCTGTATTGATATTGAGGAGGATATATTTATGGATCTTGAAAAAAATCAGATTGCCACTGGGGATTACGAAGCACCAGTCATTACACTGTCTTTAGACGATGATTCCGAATTGGACTGTGCTCTGATTGCTGTTTTTGACGGAGTTGAAGGATATGAAGATATACAGTACGGTGCTTTCCTTCCAACAGAACCAATCGAAGGATCTGAAGACGGAGAACTTTATTTCTTCCGCTATCAGGAACTTGATGATGATGAAGTCGACGTACAGAATATTGAAACGGATGTTGAATTCGAGTCTGTTGCAGAACGTTTTGACGATCTTCTTGCGGAGCAGGACGTGGATTCTTTTGAAATTCAGTCTGAGGAATAATTGTAGTCTACCAAACGTTGATGTAAACAATTACGATATTGCTATCGTCAAACAGGAGATATGAGGCTGTCATATCTCCTGTTTGACGTATAACCAATCCTATTCATCTCTTTTGTACCACACATTAAAGTCTACATCCGTATCAATCCCTGCTATTCGTCCCGTGTTTCCCTGCTGCCACATATAATAATCCCCTTCATATGTCGTTCGGTCTGTATAGTTTGCGAGCCATACCGGATGACAGTTTTCATTCGTCCACGCAGTTTCCAGAAAATTCTTGCTGCTATAAATGCAGGCTTCGTACCCATACGATGTCACCTCTTTACAAAATGTTTCAAAACAGGCATTGAGATCATGCAGATTCATTTTATAATTTTCAAATCCATTAAAATCTTCCCAGTCATAGGCAATCGGAAAATCAAGCTTCTCACCATCTAAAATCTGCATCATATAAGCTACATTAGTCCTCACTTCCTCCACGCTGCTTTCCTCTGCATGCCAATAGATTCCAACCTTTAATCCTGCAGCCTTTGCATTTTGAATATTAGTCTTATAAAATCTGTCAACATAGGTACTGCCATCATCATAACCGCCGATCCGTATGATTACAAAGTCACATCCGGCATTCTTTACCTGCATAAAATCAATATTCTCCTGCCATCTTGAAACATCAATACCTAAAACGGTATCCGGAGTTTTGTAATTTGCAGAAAATTCATCAAATTCCTCCTTTGCCCCGGCAATCGGCATCGTACGTTCTGATACCACATTTACCTTCATGGAAGCCTGTGATGAATGTCCTGCCTCATCAGTAACCGTTAATGTCAATGAATATGTACCAAGTACAGAAGTATCCACCACCCCATCTACTGTCAGTACCGGTTCCCGATCAATATCATCTGCATACCCAACATAATCATGTATATCAAATGCCGTCCCCTGTTTGATTTCAACTTCATTTGCAACTGTAAGAAAGACAGGAGCTGTTACATCATCCTCTGCAGTCCATTCCTCTGTAAGGTCTTCCGTAGTTGTTTCGGATGCCATTTCCGTCGTCAACTCCGTTGTTGCCGTGGTTGCTTCTGTTGTCACTTTTGCAGTTATCTCAGATGGCGCCTCTGTCCCTATCCCATTCATGGATTCTGTCTCTGCTGTACTCATTTGTTCCCCATTATCAGTTTGAAAAATATGAATAATTCCCCAGATGCACCCCAACAAAACTACAATGATCAGAACAAATAAAATAATATTTTTTAATAATTCCGTTTTTTTCACATTCTTCCTCCATAAAAATCATTTTTACTTTATATGTATCATCTTATATGCTATTATCCCGTACCTTCCCATTAATGTCAAATTTTTCAAATACATAAAAATCCCGGAAGGTCAAAACCTTCCGGAAACTTTATAATCCAATAAACAGTTCATCCTCTGGTTTTTGAAATGTGTTTCTACCGTACCTCGTTGACAATCTTTCTCATGAAGCGATCCATATCCTCAACTACCATTTCTTTTCCTATCTCATTATGAATCTCATGTCGCATCCCCTTGTATCGATGCTGTTTCACATTAGTGTAGCCCAGACTTCTCATCCTTGTTAACATCTTTTTCCACAAGCCTTCATTTCCATAACAGGGATCATCTTTTCCCGACAGAAAAAGAATCGGAAGATCCGGATTTTTCATCTGATACCCACCTGCCTTATAAGTCAGGGTCTCCAGATGCAGGAGCGTGGTAAATCCATTCAAGGTATAGGTAAAGATACACCGGGGATCTTTCTTAAACCGCTCCCCTATATCCGG
>CAJOPP010000127.1 GCA_905236365.1 uncultured Lachnospiraceae bacterium | reverse complement strand
TCCGATGGAACTGTTCCCGTTTCATTCTGATTACCCGATGGAGCTGTTCCGGTTCCACTCTGATCCGGATTGTCCGATGGATCCGTTACAGGTTTACTATCCTTCTGATCTCCTGATGGGGTTGTTCCGGTTTCACTCTGATTCGAATTGCCCGATGGATCCGTTACAGGTTTGTCGGCGTCCTGATCTCCTGATGGGGTTGTTCCGATTTCACTCTGATTACCCGATGGATCCGTTCCTGATTTATCATCCTCCTGTTCTTCTGACTGGTTTCCATTACCCTCCGAAGTTTCGCTCTGGTTTTCATTTTCATTATCACCCGTTGGATTCGTAATCTGGTTTTGATCGTCTGCGTTTGGATCGTTATTTTCCTCATGAGCCGGTTCTTCCGGTGCTTTTTCCAAAATTACTTTTGGCAGATTCAGCATCAGGGATACTCCACCGGACATTCCTGCTGCATTAATACCTCTTTCACTTTCAGGAATCTTATCATCACCCGATTTTCCATCTACTACAAAGTTCAGATCATTTGGTGTTGCTCTGTCAAATGGATTGTACACAAGTCCACTGGCATTTTTATTATTATAAATGACTCTGGCATTATTGTTGAACCATTCGATATATGGTGTCATATCTACTTTTTCCTTTATTTCGTCATTGTCAATAAACATACGCATATATCGCATCATGATAGAACGGAATGCCGGAAGGTCTCCACCAAATATTGAGCTCTCCTGCTTTAATACACCATATTCGTCAGAAAAATATCCATTCTTTTTGGTCACGAAATCCATAGCTTCCTTAGCCTGATCCAGATACGCCTGATCATGGTAATGATTATACAACAGTACACAGGATCCAATCCATGTTCCCTGATTATAGCAGGAAGCCCAATTATTGTTTGGTGAATCCCATACTCTTCCCTTTTCATTAGGATCATACATTCCCGCATTGATCTGTGCCTGATGAACATCTTTGGCGATATTAAAATAATTCTCATCCTTGGTAATTTCTCCCAAATAGCATGCCGCTACTACAGTCGGACCATTGATACAAGATGTGGTTCCTGTTCCTGCTTGTTCTTCCATACACCAACGTATGGTTCCGTCCTCTTTCAAGCCTCTATCATATACCACTTTAAAGTTATCTTCGGCATACTTTAAATAATTGCGGAATCCATCACCGTCATCTTTACTTCCGAATAGCATATGTGCTCTGGCAGATGCCATAACAAGCCACATCACATCATCATTATATGGATTAGTATCATACCCCTGCTGTTGACATGGATTAGTTGCCCAAACTTCTTCTGTCATATCTGTCCAATACCAGAAACGATTACCAATATTATCCAACTCATCCTGATAACTGCTGTCAAACGCTTCACGATAAACATCGTCACCCAAAGTCTCATATCCATCCAAAAGCATTTCGATCAGTTCAGCACCAACCCAGAATCCACCTCCGATTGATTTTCTGGTTGTACCGTTACTCTGCTGCGTATCTACATAGAATTTATCGAGGAATGCTTTTCCGACTTCATTTGCTTTTTCTTTGGTAACACCGGTATTTGTGACATTGTCTTTCTTATCCAAATACCAAACCTGAGATCCCAAATCTCTTGCTTTTAGATTCTGCAAATGAATCTCAGACTCTCTACCATTGTTATCAATCGTAACATATACCGGATTACCATTATCGTCTTTCTTGTCCGCTTCGATCAAATAACCTCCTGCAAAATCTCCGGAAGTTACCTTTCTTAATTTCCAATTGTACTTTTCTCCATTTTCATATCTGTCTTTAGCACCATCCTGCTCAACCTGTGCTCCTCTGACTCCATCGCCATAATGCAGATTAAAATCTGTTCCGGCATTTTTTATGTTATAAAAGTCGCCGTTTTGAACAAAGCACCATTTCTGTGAATCACTACCTGTTACATCAAACAATACCGTGTTAACCTTACCCGGTCTGGAATTTTTCGGCATCAATGCATAATTGGTTTTCGCATTCTTTAAGGTATAAGTAGTATTGTTCGCAATCTCTGTCGTATATTCAAGAATTCCCTCATCGACTGCTTCCGGTTGCTTAATATACCATACTTCATTGTCTGAACCCTTATACGGCCATTGAACGACCTTAGCATTATCATTATTTGACGCTCCGGCTACATCCAAGCCCATTGTCGGTGCACATTTTGGTGAAATACGATACATTCCCTTTCCTAAATCTATCACATTCCATTGTTGATTTCTATTGTTGTTGCGATCATATTGAACCGGCTGTGTATTTTCGTTCGTGTTACCGCCCGGTACATCCAATGCCTTTCCGCTGTTTTTATTAATGATATAATAATAGCCATTCCCGGCATACTCGAAGGTCCATAGATCAGAATTTGCATTCGCATTCTGACAAACTCCGGCATCATTATTCCTTGAATCACCTTCTACGGCTAACGGTTTCCCACTACTCTTTGATATGATATTGAAGTCTCCTCCGTCTCCCAAAACTTTTGGCAGATAGATTCGGAAATGATCAGTTGCCTCATTGGACTTTCCGATTAAGCTTGAGCCATCTGTTTTTGAAACATTAAACGCTCTGTAATTGAATTTTCCCCACCAACCGTCTGTTACGATTACAGTTGGTACTTTTACCTCATCCGGTCTCGGTGATGTCTTACTTGTATCACTTTCCCATGCTTCCGGTCGATATTTAAATCCTTCATCTACCTGAATGACTGTTCCTGTCGGAAGATCATCTCTTGTAAACAGCTTTGAAGTGATAAATTTCTCATCTTTCCCTAATTCCTGGTGAATATCTCCCGCTGAATGCCAATAAGTATTTTCTTTTGGTTCCCAATTTATTTTGTTATAACTGTTTAAATCTAAATTCAAAAGGTCCGCGATATTCTTATAACTTGACTGGGATACCTCATAAGGTTTTTGTACTGCATTTAAAACAGCTTCCCGAATTGCCGGTAAATAGTATTCCGGCACATCTGTTTCACTTGGAGTATATGTAATATTCTCCGGGTATGGATTCCCCATCATTTCACAAAGCTTATAGATCCAGGTAAGACCTACCACATATCTACCCAGATTATATGACATATGATATCCATCTCTTGTAAGCGTATCCCCTATGAAACTGGTTCTAAGATTCTGAATCGCTGTACCGGCAGGAAATACAAAATCCAACTTCGGTGCTGCAATATCTCTGGTACAATGAACAATCGCATTATACATCGTCATCTGATCACGATTATAATTTGCAAAACCACCATGAGTAGAATCCTGCTGATATGCCCATGTCATATGCCATCCGACTTTAGCTTGTGGTGCATACTTATGTACATATTCGATCAGATAATCAAGATCACCATTCGTAAAAGTATTTTCCATTCCGGCATCCTGACTCACCTGCTGCAAAGTGACATAATCCCACTCCTGGTCTTCCAAGGCTCTCTTTATTGTTTTATCTCTGGTAATTACCTGTTGTGGACTTCTGTGCATCTGATATTCATAATGCTGACCGTCTCCGCCAAAATCTTTTTTTGCATTATCTGCATGTTGCCATAAACTACAACCTCCCCAATAAAGGTTTGCAATGATGATATCTTCATATCCTGCTGCTTTTGCAATATTATATATCCATTCCTGAGCATCTTGAGAAAAACTGTTACCAATTGACAATAATCTCAACGTTTTGTTCTTTTCGGCAGCCTGGGCTTTTATGCCACCCGGAATAATTTGCAGTCCCGATAACACCATACAGAGACTAAGTATTAACGCTGTAATTCTACGTATTTGTTTTCTCTTGATCTTCATATTTTTCCTCCTTATTTTCTATAATTTTGTTCCTACCGGAACTTTTGTTCTTATACGTTACAATCACTCTGTTTTTTGACTCATCTGTTCAAGATATATTATGTTCAAAAACAAAACACCCACTTTGTTCTGAATGCAAAACGAAGCTGAGTGTTTTGTTTTTCCTTAAAGCATTACCCCTTCCTTTTCCACAACCGTTTGATTGCTATCAAACAAATTGTAATTTAAGATCCATCGTCGGTAATCTCCTATTTTGTAACAGTTCAGTTTTTTGGCTTCACTGTTTCCTATTTTACTTTTACCTTTATTTTAACATAGGTTCCATTTTGTGCATATACCCAAATTGTACAATTGCCTTTCTTCTTTC
>CAJOPP010000126.1 GCA_905236365.1 uncultured Lachnospiraceae bacterium | reverse complement strand
TCTACGCATCCCAAATTGGATGCCAGATGTCCACCAGTCTTTGATACATGCTCTAATAAAAATTCCCGTATTTCAGAAGCTAACGGTCCCCAATATTCTATATCATATTGTTTTATATCATTTGGTTCTTTTATATTTCCTAATAGTTCCATAATACTACCTCTTTGTCATATACCAACCTTATAAACAGCCTGTATATAACCTGATTATCCTGCTTTCTTATTTTTCTGATTGGAATCCCTGTAACAGTTCACCCTTTAGCAGCCTGCACTTGCTGCATGCGGCGTGCCAACAACGTAAATTGCACCAAAATCGGGCACACCGAAATGTGAAGCTGTGTCCAACGCGTAACAGTAAAGCCGAAAAACGAACTGCTACAAATCCCTTAATTCTTTCTGTGAATCAGATAAGTGATCAGTTCCACTAAAAATGAAGAATCCCCCTCGATGGCTTCCAATATGGTAATCGCTTCCTCTGATAGTCGCTGTACCTCTTTTTCAGATTGTTCAATGCCATATAAGGTCACATATGTGACCTTTGCATTTTTCTCATCGCTGTGAATCGGCTTTCCTAATTCTTCAAAGGTTGCAGTCTCGTCCAGAATATCATCCTGAATCTGGAAAGCCATTCCAACATTATACGCTATTTTTTCAATCTTTTCAATTCCACTTGTATCCGCTCCTGCTAAAACTGCACCAATGGTCATAGCAGCTTCTATCAAAGCACCGGTTTTATTTTCATAAATATAAGTCAACTGCTCTGGATTCAACTTCTTTCCTGTCAACTCTACATCTGCAACCTGCCCACCAATCATACCATAAATCCCCGGATTTCTGGCAAGAATCTGCATTGCTTTTTCCAGATTAATTCGAGTGGAAAGTTCTTTTTTAAGTGAATTTACATCATCAGCTTCTGTACTTGCAGGAACAAGAGAAAAAGAAGATGCAGCTGCCTCGTACGCATAATTCAACAGACTGTCGCCCGCCAGAATCGCCATCGCTTCCCCATAGACAATATGAGCTGTCTTTCTTCCTCTGCGATAATCATCATTATCCAGAGCCGGAAGATCATCATGAATCAAAGAATAGGTATGAATCATTTCGATTGCCGCCATAAACGGTTCGATTATCTGATCCGTTCCACCAAATAAATCATAAACTGCTTTCATGATTACCGGCCGGATTCTTTTACCTCCGGCAGACATGGTATAATCCATAGCATCGATCACTGTTTTCTGTAGTCCTTTTTCCTTTGGCATATAGCTGGCAATTACCCGTTCTGCTTCGCCCACTTTCTCTTTCAGCTCTATCTCAAAATTCATTTTTTTCTTCTCCCTGTTCCAAATTTTCTCCAATAATGATCATTTCTTTTTCAATTCCAGTCAACTCCTCTTTACATCTGGATAACAACTTTGCACCTTCTCCATACAATTGAATGGACTCCTTCAAAGGTACCGAATCGTCTTCTAACTGCGATATGATCTTTTCCAGTTCCTCAAATGCTTCTTCTACACGAAATTTGTCCTTTTCTTCTGCCATTTTTCATCTCCTATTCTGTTCCATACCAAAGAGGACATCCGTCCACTTCATTGTATAACCATTCTCTGGTTCTTCATACATGAATCCTGTCATCTATATTGCTTTGTTGTTCTATCTGCGTAACGATTCCTTCAATTGTTCCGTCCCATAAAGTAACCGTAAAATGATCCTGTTCTTTGACATCTGATACAGATTTTATGGTTACACCATCTTCACGCTCCATATATCCATAACCGCCTACTAACTTTGCAGTCGGACTAAGCCCATTCAACCTCGTCAGTAACAAGTCAAAACAATGTGAACGATTCCTGTATTTTTTGTCTGCTGCCTGACATAACTTATCCTGCAGGCTATCCAGATAAATCTTTTGATTCGCCAGTCTGGTATCTGGTGAGGCACTGCTCATCCTTGCCGATAACATATCAAATTGCTGCCATGCCTTTAAAAGTCTCTTTTTCATATTCTGCTCAATCATACTCTCATATGTGCGGACCTGTCTTATAGATGTCATAATATCCGGTATTGCAAGTTCACAAGCAGCACTCGGTGTAGGTGCCCTCAGATCAGCAGCATAATCCGCTATTGTATTATCAATCTCATGACCAGTTCCTGAAATAATCGGTGTTTTGGCATGAAAAATCGCCCTTGCAACACACTCCTCATTAAAAGGCCATAAATCTTCTATAGAGCCGCCTCCCCGTCCAATAATGATCGTATCCATCCCTAATGCATCCAGTGTCCGGATTCCCGCAACAATGGTTGCGGCCGCACCTTCCCCCTGTACCTTTGCCGGATACAGATAAAGTTGTACAAATGGATTTCTGCGTTTGGCAATATTCATGATATCCTGTATAGCAGCCCCTGTTTTCGCTGTTACAATTCCTACTTTCTTTGGGAAAGCCGGAATTTCTTTCTTGTGTTCAAATTCAAAAAGGCCTTCTTCATAAAGCTTCTGCTTCAGCTGCTCGTATGCTTCATAAAGATTGCCTCTGCCATCTAACACGATTCTTTTTGCATAGATCTGATATCTGCCATCCCGCTCATAGACTGTCACATTGCCGGTAATCTGTACACTTTGTCCATTTTCCAAAGTAAAATCAAGGCCCTCATATCTGGCAGTTTTAAACATCACTCCACTGATGGCACTTCCTTCTTCTTTCAAAGTAAAATAGATGTGACCTGAAGAATGATATTTTACATTGGATAGTTCTCCCTTTATCTGTACATTCCGTAACAGATAATCATTTGTAAACATGTTCTTAATGTATGCATTGATCTGTGCAACTGTATAAATCGTAGCCATAGATTTTCCTTATTCCTTACTCTTAACAACTTTTCCCAAAACTGCATTGATAAAGCCCCTTGCTTCATCGTCACAATATCGTTTGGATAATTCCAACGCCTCGTTGATCGATACCCGCTCCGGTACTTCCTCCTCAAATAACATTTCATATACTGCAATTCGCATAATGGCAATCTCTGCCTTTCCAATACGATTAATACTCCATCCTTCGCAACAGCTTTCAATCTTGCTGTCAATCTCTTCTCTATGATTCAGAATTGCAGTGGTTTTCTTTTGAATGTATTCCAGATTCTCCTCGCTTTTTCCCTCCAAATCCTCTATGGAAAACGCAATCTGTTCACCCATCTCCTCCTCTTCTACAAAGGGATAACGAAATAAAATTTTAAAAATCTCTTCTCTTACCTGACTTCTAAGCATCTTTTTCCTCTTTCTTTTGCATGTATGGTTATTAAAACTATATGCACGAAAACAAAATGTTGGTTCAGATACCAGGAACCGGCATCTAAACCAAACGACTATCATTTATAGCAACTAAAATCTTTGCCTTCATGGCAATCTTGAAACAAAGTGCTTTGTATCTATTCAGCAGATTTGGACAGATACGCAACAGGCATGGTGATGACGCACATTCCAATATGCCTGTTGCATTGTAAATTCAAGGCTCGCTCGCGAGTCTTGGCGCGGGATTTGCGTCAGCTATGCTGACATATTTCATATGCAAATCCCTGTGCATCCTCGCGGAGCGTATA
>CAJOPP010000125.1 GCA_905236365.1 uncultured Lachnospiraceae bacterium | reverse complement strand
TACGCTCCGCGAGGATGCACAGGGATTTGCATATGAAATATGTCAGCATAGCTGACGCAAATCCCGCGCCAAGACTCGCGAGCGAGTCCTGAATGTATATGTAGCCTGACGAATATACTTTGTGAAGCATAGTTTTGCCCCTGACATCATAGAATAGATAAAAATATACAGATTGGGAAGGTGGATATATGGAAGAGGTTCGGAATACAAGAGGACATAAAGTTACATTGAATAATCGGGGATCAGGACTGATCACCGGCGTGAGTGCGGTGATTTCTTTTGATCCCAATGAGATTTTGTTAGAAACGGAGCAGGGTGTTCTGCTTATTAAAGGATCGGATCTGAATGTCAATAAGCTCACATTAGAGAAGGGAGAGGTAGAGGTTGACGGAAGAGTAGACTCCTTTACCTATTCAGATTTAAAACCCGGGTTAAAGGGTGAAAATGGTCTGTTCAATCGCCTGTTTAAGTAGGTGGAGGAATGGCGGGTTTGATTTATGATGAAGTAGAATTGTTTGTAATATGTCTTCTGCTTGGAATGGTATTGGCTTTCTTTTATGATGGTATTCGCATTTTGCGTCTTTTTTTTAAACATAAGGACTGGCTGGTGGATTTGGAGGATCTGTTCTTTTGGCTGTTTACTGCATGGATGGCTTTTCGGACCTTGTTTATCTATAACCGGGGTGCACTTCGGGGATATGCTTTTATGGGGATGTTTTTAGGAGTGGTGATATATGCATTGACATTAAGCCGTTTGCTTCTTTTTATTGCGGAGAAACTGGTGCCATATTGGACAAAAGGAAAGAAAATTTTTCAAAAGCCTTTTGTGCTTCTTTTTCGGCTTGTCAGAAAATCGTTGAAAAATATGGTGACAGAAGTTAAAATAGCAGTAAAAGGAAGATAAAGCAGAGATAGAAATGGGTGATAAAATGAGCAGGAACCGAAGAAAGAAAAAACAGAAGAAGGGACTTTCAATGATAGCTTTTATTGTTGTTGTGTTCTGTGTTGTAGCCGGAACCAAAATAAATAGCTTAAAAAAGCAAAGTCAGGAGTTGACGGAAAAAGAGGCAACACTTGACAAGCAGATTGAGAATGAGGAACAGCGGACAGCAGAGTTGGAAGAATTGGAAAAATATATGCAGACGAAAAAATTTATGGAAGAAGTTGCAAAGGAAAAATTAGGACTCGTTTATCCGGATGAGATTCTGATCCAGCCGAGCAATAAGTAAATAATAGGGTTTTACCTGTGCGGTTGAAAGATTACTCCGGCAGATGGCTTTTGTGAAATATGTCGGAAGTTGCGGAGAATAGTGCCGGAAAGCGACAGAATAAGGACATTCATATTTTATATACTGTATCCCACTTTAGAAATCGGTTCACAAATGGAATCGGGTAAACTACACGCTGTAAAGCAGCGTGTAGTATTACAATGTATATGTGGGAGGGATATTTTATGCAAGTAAAGATAGAACGTATTGGGATACATATCCTGGCATTTACGGTGGCACGATGTCAGCTATTTGGATTGTATCCCTTTGTTGTGCCTTTTTTTATGGGTGCTTATTTACAGGAAAGAAGTTCTGTTAGTCTGTTTGTTGCTTTGATGCTTGGAATATGCAGCACATTCAATGCTGCGGCTGGCATAAAGTATGCGATGGTACTGATGTTTTTAATGATCATGCTAAGTCATACCGACCGTGGAAAAATATTTGAAACGAATATTCAGATCGCAATGGCGGCAGGTGTGGTATTGTGGTCGATCAGCATGCCATATCAGTTTCTGGTGACAGGAAACGACAGAAGCCCCCTCTATTCCGGTTTAGAAGGTGTGATAGCGGTTTGCTTTGTATTGATCTTTGAGCAGGGATTTGCAGCACTGCGAGTGGGGACGGACCGGATGTTTGCAAAAAATGAACGGTTTGTTGGAATCTTTGCACTTCTGGTAATTGCGTTATTTGGATGTCCGGAGATTGAGAAGCCGGTCAATTTGTTGTTCATGCTCTGTGGGTATTTGCTGCTCTACAACACTTACCGGTTTGATAGCGGAGTGGGAGTTGCTACGGGAAGCATTACAGGTCTTGTCCTGGCATTTCGTATGGACAATGTCGCTTATCTGGCGGTTATGATATTGCTATCCGGCATTATTGTAATCTTACGGGAACTTGGTAAGGTCGGAGTCATGTTGTCCTTTTTAGCAGGCGTGATTCTGCTGGGATTTCTTTATGAGGAGAGCCTGCTGACGATGGAAATGTTAAGAAGTACGCTGCTCCTTTTGGGGGCATTTTTAGGAACACCGTCAAAATGGATGAAAAAGACTTCCCAGGTCAGGGAGGACAGTACCCGGTCATCTCAGGATATTTTAATCCAGGAAGCGACCAGAAGCCGAATCCGTAACTTTGGACAGGCATTTCTTTCAATGGAAAAAATGCTGGAGCTGCATGAGTTGGAGAGAGAAGAAGGGATTCCAAATGGAATCAGTAATATGTATCTCAGTGGAGATGGAATCTCTTTGCTGAATGCAGTAGAGTCTCAGAGTAATCGGTTAATAGAAATACGGCGGAATTTTATCAGACAGTTGGGACAGATCGGAGAAATTATTACGACGTTTCAGGGAGAACTTTCGGAGCAGTCTGTCCGGGTAGATTTTTTTGAAAGCCGTATCATGGACAGGCTGGAAGCACTCGGCGTTGTGGTAACGAAAGCAGTTCCAGTGAAGGATGGAAATGGCAGATTGCAGGTATATATCAGTTGTTACATCAGAGGGAAACAGGTTGTGACCGGTATGAAGATGGCGGAGCGGATCAGCAGGATTCTAAGAGTCCATATGGTCTGCGTTGGGCGCGGAGAGGATCTGGTGGGAATAGAGGAGACTCATTTTTGTTTTGTGGAAGAGGGAAAGTATATGCTGACTACAGGAGTGGTGCAGCGGAACCGAAAGGGAGAAAGCGTATGTGGAGATAATTTTTCCATTACCAAGCTGGATACCCAGCAGGCGGTCCTGATGCTATTGGACGGAATGGGCAGCGGCGAAAATGCAAATGCAAAGAGCAAACAGATTGTAGATTTATTGGAACAGCTTCTGACTTCCGGCGTATGCAGAGAACTGGCCATTGAGCTGTTAAACTCTTTTGTCAGTTTTATGGCAGATGGATTGGTCAGTTCTACCTTAGATCTTGTGATGATTGATTTTTATACCGGGATGGCAGATTTTATTAAGATGGGGGCGTCTACCACTTTTATCCGCAGGGAAGGAAATGTGGAATGTATCCGATCCACATCTCTTCCCATGGGTGTGTTGGAACAGGTTGAGTTTGACACTTGTGCAAGGAAGCTTTATCATGGAGATATGATTATCATGGTCAGTGATGGGGTGCTGGATGGTATTGCAATGGAGAATAAAGAAGCTTATCTGGCAGACCGGATTGCATCGATTGAGACGAATAATGTACAGGTAGTTGCGGATATGATTATGAAGGATATAGAATCTATGCAGCAAAGTGGGTTGCGGGATGACAGTACGGTGCTGGTGACGGGAATCTGGGAACGTTAGGTAGAAAGTGACATATGGAGTACAGAAGCAAGTGACTATAGACAATAGGTAGTTCACCAAAAGATAATATGGGAGGATGATCATGCTTGAAAAAGTGCGAAATTTTATAGAATTTTATCATATGATAGAAAAAGGCGACCGGATCGTTATGGGGATATCCGGCGGTGCGGATTCTGTGGCATTGTTTCTGTTACTCAATCAGCTAAAGGAAGAATATAATCTGGAACTGTTTGCAGTGCATATCAATCATGGAATCCGGCAGGAAGCAGAAGAAGATGCAGACTATGTCAAAAAGCTTTGTGAAGATTATCAGATTCCATTTTATCTTTTTTCAGCGGATATTCCTTCGTTGGCGAGGAAGAACAGAATGACAGAAGAAGAAATGGGAAGAGAATATCGGTATCGGCAATTTGAACAGGTGATGAAGCGGGAGAACGCTGATAAACTTGCTGTGGCACATCATATGGGAGATCAGGCGGAGACTGTATTATTTCATCTTGCACGTGGAACCAATCTGGCAGGAATGGCAGGAATCCGACCGGTTAGTGACCTGACGGGAGAGAGAATAATAACGTATGATAAAGCGGAAGAGAGAATAGTAACGTGCGATAAAGCGGGAGAGGGAATAGCAACGTATGATACGGAGAGAGAAAAAATAGTAACGTATGACGCGGAGAGAGAGAGAACGGCAACGTATGACGCGGCAGCAATCAACCATGAGACAAAAGTGTCAGATGATATGTTGTTTGACAAACAGAGCAGAAAGATTATTCGCCCGCTCTTGAACTGCACCAAGGAAGAATTGAAAGCATGGCTGGTTGAAAATGAGGTGTCATGGAAAGAGGATATGACCAATCAGGATACAGCCTATGCAAGAAATAAGATTCGCAATCAAATTGTTCCGTTGCTGGAGGAAATCAATGAGCAAGCCGTGAAACATATTTCGGAATTTGCTGACAGGGCAATGGAATATGAGTCTTTTTTTCAAAAAATGGTAAGGAAGTATATCGAAGAATATGTATCCATAGGGAAAGCGGAATGTCATACGAATCGTGCATTGTTAAGGGAACAGGAAGATATTTTTGCAATGGCTGTTCTCTATGAGATGATCACGGCAGTATGTGGAGCCAAAAAGGATATTGTGCGGGAGCATGTTCAGGCGGTGTATGGATTGTTGGGAAAGCAAAGTGGAAAAAAAATACAGCTTCCCTATGAGACAGAGGCAATTATATCGTATGAAAAGCTGATCATTCGGAAATGCTTTGAACAGACATGTCCTTTTGAAAATTGGAGTCAAAAGCTTATGATGGAACTGCCTTTTGCAGGTAAGAAAATGGAGCAGCAGCTGGATTTGCCCGGGGGCAGAAAATTGATGGTTCAGATCTTATCCATGAAGCATCTGAGTGAAGATCAGAAAAAACAGCTGGTATTAAATGCCGGAAATTTAAAAAATAACTATACGAAATACTTCGATTGTGCTACAATAAAGGATACGTTATATGTTCGCACCCCCGAAACAGAGGATTATTTTATCTTGAATGAGCAGGGAGACCGAAAGAAACTTTCCCGGTATTTTATTGATCGGAAGATTCCTTCTGAAGAGCGAAGGGACAAAATAATCGTCACACAAGGACATGAGGTCTTGTGGGTGCTTGGAGAACGTAGAAGTGCAACATACAGGATAAATGAAGATACAGAGTATGTGTTAGTACTGATGTATGAAGGAGAGAACGATGGATTATCATATTGAGGAATTACTATCGGAAGAAACAGTAAATGCCAGAGTTGGTGAATTGGCGAAGCAGATTAATAAAGATTATGCAGGCAAGGAACTTCACTTGATCATTATTTTAAAAGGCAGCATGTTCTTTGCAAGTGAACTTGCCAGGCAATTAACAGTGCCGGTTACAATGGATTTTATGTCAGTTTCTTCTTACGGTGACGGAATGGTTTCTGCCGGAGAGATTACCGTGAAAAAAGAACTGGATGAGGAGATTAGCGGTAAGAATGTGCTGATTGTGGAAGATATTGTGGATTCCGGAAGGACTCTTTATTATCTGAAAAGGCTGTTGTTAGCAAGAAACCCGGAGAGCCTTAAGCTCATTACCCTGTTGGATAAACCGGATTGCAGGGTTGTGGAGATTGAACCGGATTACTGTGGATTTGAGATTCCGGACCGGTTTGTGGTAGGCTATGGACTGGATTATGCGCAAAAGCACAGAAATCTTCCATATGTTGGTGTTATAATACAGGATTAAGAAGGAGATAAGTAAAAATGAATAAGAATCTGAGAAGAAGTCTGATTTCCTATCTGATTTTTTTTGCACTGATTTTAGGAGTGCTTTATCTGGTTCAGGGGGGAAATCAAAATGTAAACATGCAGTACACGGAAACGGATTTTGCGGAGGATATGAAGAATGGTGATGTGATTTCTGTTTATGTGCAGCAGAATGCAGAAGTGCCGACCGGTACTGTGGATCTGGTAAGACGGAAACAGTCGGATATCCGGTTTTATGTAGCGGATGTGAAGAGTTTTCAGGATCTTTATAACCAGTTGGCAGAGAAATACGGATCAGAGACCAGATTTGAGATGACGGATGTGGTACGACCTGGTTTCCTAGAAAGAATGTTGCCATATCTGATTGGTCTTTTTGCGGTTGTGATTGTGATGATGATGCTTGCAAGTATGCAGGGAGCAAGCAGTGGTGGCGGACAGATGATGAATTTTGGCAGAAGCAAAGCCAAAATGACATCGGAAGAAGAAAACAAGACGACGTTTGAGGATGTTGCGGGTCTTCGGGAAGAGAAAGAAGATCTGGAAGAAGTAGTGGATTTTCTTAAGAATCCAAGCAAATATGTGGAGTTGGGTGCCAGAATTCCAAAGGGTATCTTATTGGTTGGTCCTCCGGGAACCGGTAAAACATTACTTGCCAAGGCAGTAGCAGGAGAGGCAAAGGTTCCGTTCTTTACAATTTCCGGTTCGGATTTTGTGGAGATGTTTGTCGGTGTGGGTGCTTCCAGAGTAAGAGATTTATTTGCAGAAGCCAAGCGCAATGCTCCGTGTATCATTTTTATTGATGAGATTGACGCAGTGGCAAGAAGAAGAGGGACCGGTCTTGGCGGTGGACATGACGAGCGTGAACAGACTCTGAATCAGATGCTGGTGGAAATGGACGGTTTCTCAGTCAATGAAGGAATTATTGTTATGGCGGCAACAAACCGTGTAGATATTCTGGATCCTGCTATTCTTCGTCCGGGTCGTTTTGATCGTAAGGTCTCTGTTGGAAGACCGGATGTGAAGGGCAGAGAGGATATTTTAAAGATTCATACAAGAAACAAACCATTGGGTGAGGATGTGAATCTTGGTGAGATCGCCAGAACAACAGCCGGTTTTGCCGGCGCAGATCTGGAGAATCTGATGAATGAATCTGCAATTTATGCAGCCAAGGATAATCGTAAGTTCATTATGAAAGAAGATATTGATAAAGCATTTATCAAAGTTGGAATTGGTACAGAGCGTAAGTCAAGGGTAGTACCGGAAAATGAACGCCGCATTACGGCATATCATGAGTCCGGGCATGCGATTTTATTCCATTTATTAGAAGGAGTTGGTCCGGTCTATACGGTATCCATCATTCCTACCGGACAGGGGGCAGCCGGTTATACGATGCCACTTCCGGAGAATGATAATGTTTTTAACACAAAGGGTAAAATCTTGCAGGATATCAAGGTAAGCCTTGGAGGTCGTATTGCAGAAGAGATGATCATGGATGATATTACGACGGGGGCATCACAGGATATTAAACAGGCGACTGCTGCCGCAAGAGCGATGGTTGTCAAATACGGTATGTCAGAAGAATTAGGGCTGATCAACTATGAGACAGACAATGAAGAGGAGACTTTTGTCGGACGCGATATTGGTCATCAGCGAATGTTAGGTGAACAGACAGCGGCACTGATTGATAAAGAAGTAAAACGAATCATTGATGAGTGTTATGCCCATGCAAGAGCAATCTTAGAGGAGAATGTCACAGTGCTTCACAAATGTGCAGAACGTTTGTTGGAGAAAGAACGAATTGACAGAGAAGAATTTGAATCCTTATTTGAAGAGGCAGTATCACAAGCCTGATGAAAAACCTCAGCATATGTTTTATATGCTGAGGTTTTTATGGCATTATAGAGGCAACCCTCATGGACATTATACATTTTGTAAATCGGTATTTTAGAAAAAGTTAGTAAACGTTCTTTTGGATGATAAGAGAAGATGTTGGGATATTTCTTGGAAAAGTATTGTATTGGGAAAAGAAATTGACAGATAAATGCGATTTTATTATACTGTTTAATGATATTGCAGAATGAAAAGTATGCATAATATACAAAAAAAGGCTGAGTTCTGATTTAGTAAAGTCATTTAGACGTGAAAAAATATTATTAGGAACGGTGTTTTAAACAAAATAAACAAAATAAGGGTACTTGGAAGGTAGCGTTTAAAATGACTTTGACTTATTGCACAAAAGAAAGTTCAAAAAAAAAAATTGTTTGTGAACACTTTTAGACGGAAATAAGTATAATAATACTTGTAACCCCCCCAATACATTATATAGTTTTTTTGCTACACCCCATAAGTAACAAAAAAATACCT
>CAJOPP010000124.1 GCA_905236365.1 uncultured Lachnospiraceae bacterium | reverse complement strand
GGTCAGAGAGGAATTGTTTCGGTAGCATGATGTTCACCGGCGTCCGATTCCCCACCAACTTTCGAAGCGTCTCCCTCACAAACAGGAGTTTGGAAAAGAAAATGTACAAAATAGAAGGATATAGAGAAAGGAAAAGGAAAATGCGTATACTGGTAATTAGTGACTCACACGGAAAAAATGATGATGTGAAACAGGTATTAGAACAGGTCGGTGAGATCGATATGTTTATTCATCTAGGTGATATTGAACGTGGACCGGAATATATACGGAGTCTGGCAAGTTGTGAGACACACATGATTGCTGGCAATAATGATTACGATATTGCCTTGCCGGATACGGATTCTTTTATGATTGCAGATAAGAAGGTATTTATTACCCATGGACATCGGTTTTATGTGGGAGGCGGTGTAGAGCAATTGCGGCAGTATGCTTTGGAAAACGGATATGATATTGTGATGTATGGACATACACATGTGCCGTTTTTGGAGGTTGGGGATGATGTTACGATTTTGAATCCGGGGAGTATTTCTTATCCGAGACAGGATGGAAGGCAGCATACTTTTATGATGATTGAAGTAGATAAGGACGGGATATTTCATTATACGCATGGATTGTTGAAGTCTTCTCTCCGAGATCTTTACCGGGGATTTTATTAGAGCACTGTTACAATAAAATATGTCAAATCCTTGAAAAAACGTAACTATTCAGCAGGGCTGAACAGTTACGAAAAAACTTACATTTAGGGATTGACAGAATAGGAAAGGATATTATTATGAAAAAGATTTTAGTGACCGGTGGAACGATATTTGTGAGTAAATTCGTGGCGGAATATTATGTGAAAAGAGGATATGAGGTGTATGTACTAAACCGTAATAATCATAAGCAGGTCGAAGGGGTTCATCTGATCGAAGGTGACAGGAATGCTCTTGGTGATAAGTTGAAAGGTCAGAATTTCGATGCGATGATTGATGTCAATGCATACACCAGACAGGATGTGGAAGATTTGCTGGATAGTGGTGTTCATTTTACAGATTATATTCTGATCAGTTCCAGTGCGGTGTACCCGGATTATGGGGTGCAGCCTTTTGCAGAAGATGGTGAATTGGCTGAAAATAAATTCTGGGGTGCCTATGGAACCAATAAAATAGAGGCGGAAAAAAGCCTTTTTCAGCGAGTTCCCAATGCATATGTGATCAGGCCGCCATATCTATATGGACCATACAATAACGTGTATCGGGAGGCCTTTGTCTTTGAATGTGCTTTGAAGGAGAGGGCATTTTATCTTCCGGAACAGGGTGAGATGAAAATGCAGTTTTTCCATGTAGAGGATTTATGCCGTATGATAGATGCAATCCTAAAAGAGAAGCCGGATACTCATATATTCAATGTTGGAAATGAGGAGACCATTTCCATCAGAGAGTGGGTCAGTCTTTGCTATAAAGTAGCAGGGAAAAATCCGGAATTTGTGGAGGTTCATGCGGATATTCCACAGAGGAGTTATTTCAGCTTTTCGGATTATGAATATGTGCTTGCTGTGGACAGGCAGAAGGAATGGCTGTCGGGTACGAAGCCAATCTTAGAAGGTCTGGCAGAATCATTCCGGTGGTATCAGGAGAATCCGGAAGAAGTAAATCGCAGACCATATATTGAGTACATAGATGAAAATTTCTGAATGCACTTCACTCTACAGTGAAATTTAGTACAAACAAAGTGAGAGCGGTTTTGCATAATGAATTAAACAGATGCATGATGGATGGCGGTATTCAGAACATTTAATATGGATATCTTCCTGGTCTGAATGCTTACTAATAGGGAATGAGGTAAAAAGAAAAATGAAAAAGGGACAGGTTTGCGAAGGAATCGTGGAACGATATACCTTTCCAAATAAAGGATATGTAGCGGTTGAAGATAGGGAGATTTGTGTTAAGGGAGCGTTACAGGGACAAAAGGTACGTTTTTCTGTAAAGAAACTCCGTAAGGGAAGTGGGGAAGGACGTCTATTGGAAGTATTAGAGCGTTCTCCTTTGGAAGACAGAGAACCGGCATGTCCTCATTTTGGTATATGTGGCGGTTGTGCCTATCAGACAATGAGTTATGAGCAGCAGCTGGATTTGAAGGGGAATCAGGTGAAACGTTTGTTGGATGGCGTGATTTCGGATTATCAGTGGCAAGGCATCAAAGGAAGTCCGGTACAGGAGGCTTATCGGAATAAGATGGAATTTTCCTTTGGGGATGAATACAAAGATGGTCCTCTTGCACTTGGTATGCACAAAAAGGGAAGTTTTCATGATATTGTAACGGTGGATGGCTGTCGGATTGTAGATGAGGATTATAACCGGATTCTTCGAACGGTTCTTGATTTTTATACGGAAAAACAGGTTCCGTTTTATAAGAAAATGCAGCATGTGGGAGTACTTCGTCATCTGGTGGTAAGACAGACGGCGAGAGGGAAGGATATCCTTGTGAATCTGGTGACCACGACACAGAATCTGGACTGCCTGTGTCTGGAGGAACTGGTGGAACGATTGTTGTCTCTTTCCTTGCATGGAACGATTGTGGGAATTTTACATACGCATAATGACAGTCTCTCAGATGCGGTGATTCCGGAAAAAATTGTGACTCTTTACGGTCAGGATTTTATT
>CAJOPP010000123.1 GCA_905236365.1 uncultured Lachnospiraceae bacterium | reverse complement strand
GGACAGAATCAGAGTGGAAATCAGTCGGGCAACGGACAGAATCAGAGTGGAAATCAGTCGGGCAATGTGCAGAATCCGAGTGTAGGTGAAACGGGTAACGTACAGAATCCAAGTGGAAATCAGTCGGGTAACGTGCAGAATCCAAGTGGAAATCAATCGGGCAATGTGCAGAATCCAGGTGGAAATCAGTCGGGTAATGTGCAGAATCCAGGTGGAAATCAGTCGGGCAATGTGCAGAATCCAAGTGTAGATGAGCCAGGTAACGTACAGAATCCAAGTGTAGACCAGACAGGCAACGTACAGAATTCAAGTGGAAATCAACAGGATGACACTCAGAATCCGAACGAAAAACAGCCGTCAGTGTCACAGAATCCGGAAACGATTCAGCCTGTTGAAAGTCCGAGTGGTGTGCAGGATACTATTCAGCCGGATGCAGTAACATCGGATCAGACAGTTCAAGATGATTTGATTAAGGTTGGAAAGAAATTCACAAAAGGAAATCTGGTTTATAAGGTTACAAAAGTTTCCGGTACTGAAGTAGAGGTGCAGGTAGTAAAACCGGTAAACAAGAAAAATACGAAAGTTAAGATTCCAAACACCGTAACCTATCAGTCAAAATCATGCAAGGTAACATCAATTGCAAAGAATGCATTTGAGGGAAATAAGAAACTTAAGTCAGTAACGATTGGGAAAAATGTAACGACTATTGGTAAAAAGGCATTTTACAACTGCAAGAAGCTGAATAAGGTTATATTCAAGAATACTGCATTAAAGAAAGTCGGAGATGAGGCTTTCTTAAAGACAGAAAAGAATCTGAGGATAAAGACAGGAAGCAAGGCAAATATTAAGAAATACAGAAAACTGTTACAGAGTAAGATTCCGACAGACGCTAGTATTGTGAAATAACAGAGCGGTTGAGTGCATAAGCATATGTTTTTACATTCGTCTGATAACAGAATAACAAAGGGTAGACGTTCATGATCTACGGATAAAGAAGAAGCAGTCGGTATACCACAATGGTAAACGACTGCTTCTTTTCTATTATTTAGTGTTTGATCAGGTATGGGGACTTTGCATTTTGCGGTATTGTCCGGGAGTAGTATGAAATTCTTCTAAAAACATTTTACGAAATAACTTGTAATTGGTAAATCCATGCTTTTCCAGTAGTTCTTTTAATGGAAGATTCGTGGAAATTAAATCCTGGTAGATATGGGACATGCGAAGTTCATTTAGGTACTGAAAATAGGTGACACCCATATTTTTCTTGAAAAAATGACAAAAGTAATCTTCCTGAAGAGCTACAACAGAAGCAATCTCGGAAAGAGTGATCGGTTCGGCATAATGTTCATTTGAGTACTTCATAATTGCCTTGATACGGTTAAAATTTTTGCTCTCCGATGACAGCTGTTCTGAATTTTTGGGATGAGAAAAATCGCGATAGAGATGGTACATCAGGTCAAAGATCAAGCTGTTGAATTTCAGGGTTCCACCATGGGGTTGCTGTTCAAAGAGAAGCTGCATCTGCTGGATGATCTGGATAAGAGCTGCACGTTTTTGCCGACTTTCCGTATCTTCTGCCCGATAATCGAAGGAGAAGAGCAGTTGGTCAAAATCGGGGATATAACGTTCCAGTAAAGGGTAGGGAAGCTGGATCAAAATAGCCTTATTGCCGTGAATGGAACGGATCGAGTGCAGTACTGTGGAATCAATCAGATTGATATCTCCAGGACCGAGCTGGATGGTCTCATTTGCCAGGATTACATCCACTTCACCTTCTAACACATAGTTGATTTCGATAGCGGTGTGCCAATGGGTGGCAACATAGCCGCTTGGGTCATTGAAAACCCAGAAAAAGATATCCAATCCATCGGTAATACGGTCAGTTTCATGATAGGCTTGATTGCGATCTTGTTTCGCCATTCACTCACGTCCTTCCTTCAAATTCAAGTCCGCCTTGGCGGACTTGGCACGAGATTCGCGGCACAACGCACCTTCCACTGCGAATCTCCGCACATCCCGCCGGAGGCTTTAGCACGGGGTATTCCCTGTTTGTGCTAAAATATCGATATTGATCTATAAATGATGATAATATTATATAATATTTTATATAAAAAAGCAATATTTACCTATTTAATGACAATATATCCGCTTGTTCGAAGAAATGGATAAAGGTAGAATAGAGGTATCAAAAGAGAGAACGATATGGTTCCGGATAAGGAGAGGGGAAATGTTAAGAGCAGCAGATATTTTTGCGTCTGGAATGATGTTGCAACGAGAAAAACCTATACACATTTGGGGAACGGCACAAAGAGGTGAGCAGATCGGTGTGACGATTCAGGGAAGACAGAAAACAACAATAGCAGATGATAACGGCAATTGGAGTATACAGCTTGATAACTTACATGCTTCCGGGCAGGAGACTCTTACGATTCAGGGAGCAGATGAAGTTCTGGTATTTGAGGAGATTGCAGTCGGCGATCTTTATATTGCAGCCGGCCAGTCCAATATGGAGTTTTGGATGCGGTATGAGCCACACTACAAAAAAGAACGGGAGAAATGCGATAAT
Source organism: uncultured Lachnospiraceae bacterium (assembly GCA_905236365.1). GTDB lineage: Bacteria > Bacillota > Clostridia > Lachnospirales > Lachnospiraceae > CAG-590. The sequence goes on along the minus strand of CAJOPP010000123.1, from coordinate 2,045 downwards.
CCCGGAATACGATTTTATGATGTGCCTAAGCTGGCATATGTTGGTCAAGAGGAGGATTTTGACTATAGTCGTATGGGGATATGGAGAAAAGCATCAAAAGAAGAACTGCAATTTTTCTCGGCAGTAGGGTATTACTTTGCAAGGCAACTGGAAAAGGAGCTTTCGGTTCCGATTGGAATTATTGGCTGCAACTGGGGTGGTACACGCTCCGGTGCATGGATGACAAAAGAGCATGCAGAGATAGTGGAGCCGGAACAGGTGGAAGCGTTTCGAAAATCCCTTAGAGGGCAGAGCTACGAAGATTTTTGTAAGAAGGCGGGAAAGAATCCTGCGAACGACAGTGGTAAGAGTAGTTGGGATGCTTTTACGGAGTTTATTCTTCCAAGAACGCCAAGTCAGGAAGAAATTGATGCTTTTTTTGGAAAAGAAGAAGGAGAAAAAGGATCGGAAGATCAGGAAGAAGCACAGCCACAGGCAGCACCCGGCTGTTTATATCAGAATATGGTTCTTCGAATTGCACCTTTTTCTGTCCGGGGCGTGCTCTGGTATCAGGGAGAGAGCGATGACGAGGAGGAAGGTGCAGCAGTTCGTTACAAGGAGGCTTTGGACACAATTATGGACGACTGGCGAAGTGCCTTTCTGGATGAGAAACTTCCTTTTTTTATCGTACAGTTGCCGGGATTTCGCAGTTGGCTAGGGGTTGAAAACCGGAACTATTCCATTATCCGGCAAAAACAGCAGGAGGCAACGGATGCAGATGAACATGCGTACCTGTGTTCCATATCGGATGTAGGAGAGGAATTTGATATTCATCCCAAAAACAAAAAGATTGTAGGAATACGGCTGGCATTATTGGCATTGAAATATCTGTATGACAAGGATGTGCCGGCGGATCCGCCAAGATTCCGGAACGCAGAGAAAACGGGCAATTTGATATATCTGACGTTTGACCATGTCGGAGAAGGACTAACTGTAGACGGAGAGAAGATTGAGGCACTGCAAATACTGGCTGATGGTCAGGAAATAGCATATACATGGAATGTTTCCGGTGAAGGTATCCGGATTGAACTTGAAGAAGAATATAAGGAATCAGTAATTGATGTCCGGTTTGCGAAAGAGGCATGGTATCAGGTAAACCTGTATAATCAGGCCTGTCTGCCGGCCGTTCCGTTTGAGGTTGTATGCGAAAACGTAATTTCGAGGATATGAGGTGTAAGATGAAAGAATTAAAACGACAATTACCATTACAATTGATGATAATACCGGGAGTCATTTTTATGCTGATCTTCTGTTACTATCCAATTTATGGTCTGACGATTGCATTTAAGAATTATACAGTGATTGACACTTTAGATTCCGCCAAATGGGTGGGGTTGGATAATTTCAAAATTATTGCTTCAGATAAATACTTCTGGCAGTCCGTAGTCAATACACTGGGTATCAGTATATTAAAATTGTTGATCGGGTTTACAGTTCCGATTATTTTATCGATTATGATCTATGAATTAAAGGATGGGCCGTTTAAGAGAATTACCCAGACGATTTCCTATCTGCCGCATTTTCTTTCCTGGATTATATTAGGAGGAATGGTGGTCAACTGGTTATCGACCAATGGTATGCTGAACAACATTCTGTTACATATCGGGATTTTGGACGAACCCAAGAATTTTTTGCTGGATTCGGGCAAGTACTGGTGGATTGCAGTTTTATCAGATACATGGAAAGAGGCAGGATGGGGAACTATATTATATCTTGCAACGATGGCAGGAATCGATCCGACCTATTATGAAGCTGCAAAGATTGATGGGGCTGGCAAGATGCGGCAGATTATCAGTATTACACTGCCGATGTTAAAAATGATCATTAGTCTTAATTTTGTGCTTACGGTCAGCAGTTTGTTAAAGTCAAATTTGGATCAGACACTGGTTCTTATGAATTCACAGAACCAGAGCAAAGCAGAGGTAATCGATTCTTATGTTTACCGCATGGGACTTACGCAGGGAGATTTTTCTTATGCAACAGCGGTAGGTCTGGGTGTTTCAATT
>CAJOPP010000122.1 GCA_905236365.1 uncultured Lachnospiraceae bacterium | reverse complement strand
AGTCTCTTTCACAAGGTTGTTCTGCACCTTGCGATAGCCATTGATGTCGATAAAACTGAAGACGAGTTTGTCAGTCAGCCCTTTCAGCTTGTTGCCCACATTCCACACTTTACAGAATAAACTTTGCCATTTTTATTCTGCGCTACAGAATAAAACACCATACAGTTTTAAAGTAACATCCCGTGCCTACGTTCGATTTCTGCTTTTTTACCAAACCTAAACGCCGACATTTAGCAAAAATACAGGAAGTGAACTCCGGAAATATTCAAAAACTCATGCTTTGTGTGTCCTTATCCTTAACGTAAAAAGCGGTGATTTTGTTTTTCCCGAAGTTCTTGAAAATGACGTTGTCATACTCTTGGGGCAAATCTTATTGCTGATGAACACGTATTGAGTCCCTTTCGGGTCTCCGTCTATCAAATATGTTGTTACTGTTTTGCCCATGATTTGTATTAATTCAAATCAAAAACTTCCAACAATTTGTCTAATACAGGTCGAAAATGTTCAAACCACTTGTCGTCAAATGATAAGTAATGTTTCTCTATGTATTTTTTTATTGCTTCCGATGTACTCTTCCCTTCTTCAAACTTGATATTCCTGAAATCCTTATGGGTTTTACTCTTCAGAATAACCTCAGTGATGTCTTGATATGCCTCTTCTGAAAACAAGTCTTCTACTAATACCGTATTGTTTTTATCAGATGGTGCTGTATTAAAATGCGATTCATAATCATTCTGATAGAACATCGGTATTATTTTTCCATCACTTCCTTTTTGGACATTTATTTTCTTCCAACCGTCATCAAATCCTGCCTTATCATAGTCGTATAGAAAGACAAGTTTGTCAATATTTGTAAGTACAGGTCTCAATGTTTCATCGAATAACTCTACACTATTGCTAGCTCCACCTGCCTGAATTATTGCAATTTCATTTAATCTCAGATAATGTCGGTCTGTTTTAGAAAACACCTCTATAGCTTTTTTTAGATACTTGCCATCATATTTGCCTTCGGTTACCAGAATCTTCTTTGAAGACAAAATAAACGCGCCTTCGAAATAGTTTATTTCACCTTCAGACAATGTGTTGATTTGTTTTAGTTTATCGGTGTTCAATGCTTTTCCATTGTCCATATAACGGATATTGCAGTCATTGTACAACATATCCAAAAAAACGGGTGAATGTGTTGTTACAAGGCTATACCTGTTTTTTGTATCTATCAATTCCCTCAATTTTCTTTGCTTCCCTATGTGGATATGAGCATCTGGTTCATCAAATAAACACAAACTGTCTTTTGTTGAAAGAATATGAATAATTACATTTGCGTTAATTAATTTCTTTTCTCCTTCACTTAACCCATCAATGGAACCTTTATTTTCGAATTCGATGTTGATTTTCCTAATTATTTGATTGTCGCCATCCGTCCTACATTTATAAAGACAATAAAATAAAGTGCTTGCCTGATCAATAAAACTAATATCATTAATAGTGTTCCTGAATGATTCAACTGTATATGTGTCATTTACTCTTAACTTGTCAATAAATCCTTCTATTTCTGTCCCTTCCCATTTTCGAATATTGGTTGTGTTATATTCAAATGTAATTTTGCAATCAGAGTCGCCTATTAATTCTTTTACGAATCTGACAACATCAACATCTTCAGAATATAATAATGTGAGTAATGAAATCTCCCATTCATATCTACTAAGATAAAACATAAACGGGGGCTTGAACCCTTGAGTTGCCACCATTTTGCTACGGTATTTCTCATAAATCGGCTTATAACATTCTTTCCATAATCTGGTGTCTTCTCCACTATATGATGCAATAATATTCTTCGGTAAAATTTCTTCTGTGATTTTCAATCCACCTTTTAATTTCCCATCATTAATCTCATATAAATTGCCATTAAGAATATACCGAATAATGTATTTGAATTTACAGGGATACTTTCTAGTTCCGTCTTTTAAGGTTGCAATATGATATAAACTATAGAAAATATGACTAATTGCCTCCAAAACATTGCTTTTCCCAGACCCATTCAAGCCTATCAAACAACAATACCCATTAGTGGGTTCAAAATCAATTGAAAAATCTTTTAAATTTTTATAATCCTCAATAAAAAGGTAATACAATTGAAAATTATCAGATTTAATCTTGTATTTGAAGCATAAAGACATTTCTTCATCAATCCAACCTTCTTTATAGGTTGGACGAGTTTCCAAATCATTCTTTTCTAACCATAAATCAATATCATAGCAATTGCCAGATGTTCGTTTCTCGAAGCCAAAGGCATTTACAAACTCTCTTTTTGTGAGTGTTTTAGGCTGCTTACTGCGAACAATATCTTGAGATATCCTGTTTAATTCGTCTTTAGTCATATCTATCTTTTATTTATCTATTCAAATATCTCTTTTTCAAATTCTACCAATGCTTCTTTTCTCAAGTTCTCCGCTTGTTGCCTCAACTGCTTAATTTGTTCTTTTTGCTTATTGATATGCTCAACGATTGCATTTTGAATTTCAAGAGGTGGTAAAGGGATTTGAATTTTCTTCAAATCTTTGTTTGTGATGGCTGGATATAAAGCGCCTGACATGAACAATTCAAATTGAGAAATTACAATATTAGTTTTTAGAACCTCACATAAATATGAAAGGTTGCATTTTTCATTTGGTGCTATAACCTGAAACCCTGAAGAACAAACACAACCATCATAAGCCTCATTTACAATTGCGAACTTTTTCAAATAGGGGCGAGTTGTTCCAATTATCAAATCTCCCTTATTTATTATCTGAGTAGCTCTGCTTGGTGCTTTACAGGTCGGAATTTCTTCTGCATACAATATGCCTTTCAATGGGTCAACAGAACCAATTTCAACATAATTAAACTTGCTTTCTCTTTTTTTCCATCGTCTTTGTGTAAAATCATACACGGAACCAATCCTAACTATAGGAAATGGCGAGGATTTGAGTTTTGTCAAAAGAGATGATTCTTTATTATAACAATCCCACCTTTCAACATCCTTGAATCTCACAAACTTCAAAAACCTGTATTCCTTCTTTATCTCATCGCCCCAATGGTATGTGTCTGCCCTGTCTTCCAATTGCCGATTGCTTACGACATATTCAACTTGCGGCTCGCTTGCTATGGTTGCAGTTGGCTCCGCTTGCGTGTAGCCTTTTTGCTTAATTCCCAACTCTGTCAACAAATAGTCTTCGATTTCTTGTTCCACTTGTGCGGCTTGTATTTCAAGAGATTCCGAATGCTCAATCTTTTCATTGTAAGCTGACACTAATATTCGCTGCTCATCTATGGTTGGCAACGGAATCTTTAGATTCATAAGTGTATTAAAATTGAAATGCCTTCCGTCCGCACCTATTGCTTGCT
>CAJOPP010000121.1 GCA_905236365.1 uncultured Lachnospiraceae bacterium | reverse complement strand
GGAATAAGGTTCTGCCGTACCGATATCGTAAAACTCCGTCGTTCCGGTCGACTGCGGAAGCGCATGCTGAATTCCATCAGCTGTAATCCCCATCAGCCCTGCACGATAGCTGATATCTGCGATCAGTTTATTTCTCGCCCATATGGCATAGTTCTTTATGGCAGTCTTATTCATAAAGCATCCTCTTCTTAAACCGGCTCTTAACCCAATTCTCAACCCAAAAATAATTATTATCCTAATTGGGTTAAGACCGAATCCCTTTATTTATCGAGGGTTTAGGGCTGTAACTATAAGCTTTCTTAACCCAACTTAATCATTTCTTGTACCAAAATTGCTACTTTACCAGGATCCAATGTGATATCTGTTTATTATCGGAATCGGTTGTAATTACACCTTTCCTCTTTAAGGCGGTCAGAAGGGTTAGTATCTTTCTGTCCTTTTGCTTATCACTTAATCCATCCGGGAATTTATCCAACAAGAGTTTCCTGAAATCATCCTTGTTTGCTTGTTCAAATTTTTGCAGATAATCAACAATCATGTCCTGATAGTACTTATTATCAAAGCCTTTTAGTTTTATATAGTCGGCCTTTTCTTCCGTTGTTTTAGCCAATGGAGCAGATAAAAAGAGGTTAGTAACTCGGCCCTCTACAAGGTTGTATTTACGTAGATGCGCGGCTGCCTCTTTTGATATTCGTTTGCCCTTCTGAACCTGATCCAATAAATATACCGTTGTCAAGTCCAGATTTTCATTCTCATACAGCAAATATTTGAATTTTTCATTAAGTTCTTTGCCATAAATACACACTTCGACCTTGTTTTGTTCTGACAAATCATAGTCCGGCAAAGGGAAAAATTTCTCTCTTTGGATCGTAAACACCCTTCGGATGCCTGTGGATTCTGTATCTATCATCTTGAACATCACCATACTCTCTGCAAGAAGCTGATTTCGATAAAAAGGTGATGTATAACTTGGTTTTAGGATTGGTTCGATGCTCCCAGGAATAAAAGCCCCTGGATTCGTGACAATCAGCTTATCTTCAAATTCATTTACATAAATTCTGCCACCAATGCTGTAATCAGAATGAGCAATACAGTTGTTCAATAACTCTCTAAGGACCCATGGATCATACTGTTTTGTTTCCATGGGGAAGAGCGTCATTTGGTTAGGCATAAAACGATACGTTAGATTACGGATATGCTCTAAAATCCGATCACTTAATGTAATAAATGGTATCTTGAAGATCAAATAATCTTTGACATTTTCCTTGGAATCATAAACTCTCCATGAGGCCTCCGGAACTGTTTGGAATTTATAATCGACATCCGGCTTACCCAGTAGCAAAAAAGCAGCATTCGTTATTCTTCCGTTGATAACCAACTTTCTTCGTTCAAGAAATTCTCTATCTGACATCAGATCCACTTCTTCCGAAATAAGTGGATCATCCATTTTCTCCTTATAGTTTTGTCGTGCAATCCGTATGGCATCTTGGTCCAGATCGCTCATGGCAGCGCCTTCGACAAACTGTTTGGACCAATCCATTTTCTCTTGTCTTCGAATACGTTCTCTTTTTTCCGGAGATAGCGCAACAATAGACTCGCCATCACGTCCATATTCAATATTCTTCCAAGAGGTTGGAACCGCGGTCATTGCTGCTGGTATTTGGAGCATTATGACTCGCCTTTTTTCACCCTCAACAATGGGATACACTTCATAAATGTCAATAAAAGAATATCCATTTGTATTGGCGGCAATCTCGTGTTTTAGTGCATTTAAACCTTTTGTATCCCGATATTTGCTTCCAACGATTTTCTTGTCTTTATTACGAACACCAAAGATCAGCCAGCCATGCCGCAGTGCATGCAGATTAGCTTCGTTACTGATCGCCGAAAAATACTCGCCAATATCGTTTAGTTTAAAGCTGTTGTTGGCTTCTTTAAATTCAATCACTTCCTCTTCCCAGTTTTCAATCAGGGAGAAGAGTGTTTGCGTCATTTCATCTATCTTTGCTTTTTTTGTTTCAAGAAT